>PMBZ01000160.1:0-829 GCA_003153975.1 Hyphomicrobiales bacterium | reverse complement strand
TGTTGGTGGCGATGGTCACGGCGCCCGGAACGCCTGCTTGGGCGACGATGCCGGCTTCCTGTTCGTGATAACGCGCGTTCAAGACCTTATGCGGGATCTTGAGCGGCTTCAGCATCTCGGACAGCGTTTCGGATTTCTCGATCGAAGTCGTGCCGACCAGGATGGGCTGGTTCCTTTGGTGGCACTCCTGAATCAGGGCGATGATCGCCTTGTACTTCTCCCTCGCCGTCCGGTAGACCTCGTCGTCGCTGTCGATGCGGACCATGGGCCGGTGCGTCGGGATTTCGAGCGTTTCGAGCTTGTAGATGTCCTGGAACTCCGCCGCCTCGGTGAGCGCGGTGCCGGTCATGCCCGCAAGCTTGCTGTACAAGCGGAAATAGTTTTGGAAGGTGATCGAGGCGAGCGTCTGGTTCTCTGGCTGAACCTGGACGCCTTCCTTGGCCTCAAGCGCTTGGTGCAGGCCTTCCGAATAGCGGCGGCCTTCCATCATGCGTCCGGTGAACTCATCGATGATGACGACCTGGCCGTTTTTCACGATGTAATCTTTGTCGCGCAGGAACAGCTTGTGTGCGCGCAGCGCGCAGTTGGCGTGATGGACGAGCGTCACGTTCTCGACGTCGTAGAGCGCGGTGTCGGGCTTTAGCAGCCCGGCCTCCTCCAGCATCCGTTCCATCAGCTCGTTGCCGTCGTCGTTGAAAACGGCGGTGCGCATTTTTTCGTCGAGTTCGAAGTGCCCCTCGCCTAAGCGGGGGATGAACTTGTCGATGGTTTGATAGAGGCCGGACTTGTCCTCGATGGCGCCCGAAATGATGAGCGGGGTGCGGGCCTC
>PMBZ01000068.1 GCA_003153975.1 Hyphomicrobiales bacterium | reverse complement strand
CGCCTAAGTTTACAAGCACTTTCTGCAGGGTTTTCAATGAGTCAGGGTATAGCTGAATTAAATCCAGGTCCCGCGCAGGCGGAAGGCTTGCGGTGTTTGCTCGTCGCCTCAACAGTAGGGGAGCGCATCCCTGCGGGTTTTCCCGGTCATGGGAGCCTCCTGCCAATGCCGTGGAGAGGCAGCCCTATCGCATGAACGCTTGAGCAAGGGCGACGGAATTAAGTGCCTGCCGCCGGAGCGCAGGTTGACTTCAGCCGGGTTCCGTGTGCAGATAAATACATCGGCGCCTCGCGCTGCGATAGGACACCGGGAATTCAGCCGCCCCGGAAGTGGAGGGTTCGTCCCCGGTAGAGGCTGTGCTCGATGGAACCATATTACTACACCGTGCCGGCCGGGCCGCGGTGCCAAATACGTCATGCTGAATTCGATCTCTTCAGTGCCGGACATCGCCGGGAAGGGAGACTACCATGGCACATTCCGATTGGTTCGCGCGTTTAGGGTCGGCGATCATACTTCTCACGCCGCTTTATCTCATTATGCAGGTTTGGTTCGCGTCGGCTTGGGAGGGCCGCTGGCGCTGGGTGGCGCTTGTGCCAGTGCTCGGCTTGCTGGCGGCTATGGTCTTTGCTTTTATCGCTTTGTCCCAAGGCGGAAATCAATGGCCGCTCGTGCTGGTCTTCTTTTCGCCGCTGGGATTCTTTTACCTTCTCATTGCTGCGCTCGTTCGCGCGGCTGTCAGGCGAAAAGCAGCTTAACTGGCAGACGAAGCTGCAAGTGTTTCCTGCCGCACCAGCCCCCCGGGAATTCAGCCTCCCCGGTAAGGGTATCCATGGCTGTCTCCCGATGGGCACTGGTGCCGCCGGGAGGCGAGGGCTAATTTGGCCGCCGCCGCCGCGAGCCCTGGAAGCGCCCGGATAAGGACGCCCGGCCGCGCACAGCGAAAAGACTAAAGGGCATTGGCATCCGCGGACGCCAATGCCCTTTCCTAGCCCAATGGACCGTTGTCAGCCGGACTTAGAACGGCAGCTGCATTTTCAGGCCGCCAATGTGGTTCTCTGTGATATTCCCGACGTGACCCTCATAGTTGAGGCGCGCGGCGATGCCGTTCACTGTGACGAAATTGACGCCGGCTTGGACATCGGCCATGACGCTATCCAAGCGGCTCGCCACTGAGAAATTGCCGGCCGATGGCGCCGCGGCGAAATTTGCCAGCACGCCAACCGAGTCGGAGTTGGCGAAGCTTACGCCAGCGCGTGCATAAGGCTTGAGCGTCCAGCCCCCTCCGGTGAACGAGGCCCCGGCCTCGACACCTGGCGCTATCGAGAACAGCCACTTTTCGGCCGGTGCCACCGTTAAGTCGGCAATGCCCGCGCCAGACTCGGTGTAGCCGCCGAGCCTGAGATAGGTGGCGTTGAGGTCGGCCAGCGGCCGGATATACCAGGGTCCGATGTCATCTTGATAAGCGATCCGGATGCCTGTGAGCGCCGAGGAGGCGTCTTGACCGGAATATGCGGTGCCGAAGCCCGTGGCGCGGCTATTGTCGTACCAGCCGTATGAACTGATCGCGTTGAGCGAAACCTGCCAGGGGCCGGACTCCTTCTTGAGCACCGAGCCGAAGATCGCCCGCTCGCCCTGGCTCGCGCCAGCGCCGGCCCAGCCATTGGACGAGCCGAAGCCCACCGTCTCGTAGCTGGAGGCGAAGCTTAACGACATGCCGCTGCCGAACTGCATCCCGCTGCCATAGGCGGCGCTGCCCGGGTTGGCCAGCGCATGGCGGCTTGGGGAGGGCGCTGACTGCAAGCTATCCCCGGCCATGCCGAGCCTGGCTGCCAATTCGGCCTGAGGCTGCACTCCGAAGCTGTAATGCCCCCAGGTGCAGCCGGTATCGGGCGCTTTGCCGCCGGTACCTGCGGCGCAATTTCGCATCGCCGAGTTAAAGCCCAAGCTGGAGCTGGTGATACTGAAGATCTGCGCGGCTTGATCGACCGGCAGCATCTGTTTCAGCATCGTGGCCGCCGTCTGGCTATCCGGTGCCATGCGCAACGCCATCGTCAGTCCGGTAAGCCCGCCAGTGTTTTCGGCATTGGTTAGCGCGGTTCCCAGAGGCCTTAAATTTGCGCTCTGACCGGGATTCAAGCCGCCGGCGCTGCTAGCCAACGAGACGACGCCCAGCATCGGCTTGGGCGCGATTGTCAGCACAACGTCCCTGGAGTTGACTCCCGCGGTGTAGATGCCGAGCGCTGCGGTATTGGGCTCGGTGGACAGTTTCATCGTGTAGCCCACCGTGCTGTTCACGGTGGGCTGCGGTACGGATGACGTCAGCGAGGTTAGGCCGCGGACGATGACAAACGAGTATGAGGATGAGGGGGCAACAGGGTTCATCAGGTTCGGCACCACGGTTCCACCGAGCGAAACGTTGCCGGTGACGCCGATGGCGTCGGACCTCACCGTCTTGGGATCGACGTCGATAAGGAGCTTGCCGGGGGAGGTTTGCGTATAATTGCCCACGATCAGCGTTTGCTGGATCGCATTGCTGCCTCCAGGCGACAGGGTGCCGGTGTTGGTGAAGGTATTGCCGGCTCCGAGCAAGACATAGTCCTTGCTGAGGAACGTGCCGGTGTTCCTGAGGCTGTTGATGCCGCCGCCCATGTCGATATTACCGCTAATGGTGCCGGCATTGGCGATCGTGTCGTCGCCACGGCCGAGCGTGATATCGCCGAGGATGCTGCCGGTGGACGTGTTGGTGATCGCGGTGTTGGCTCCAAAGAAGGTCATCGTCTGCGGATCGCCGTTCGGATCGGTGCCAACCGTATAGGCGCCATCGACGACGGTAATCGCCTGGCCGTTGCCAGAGCTTATGGTGCCGGCGTTGGTGAGCGTAGTGCCACCGCCTCCGGCTATGGCGATACCTGCCGCGCCCCAGAGGGCAGGCCCGCCGTACCCTCCGCCAGAGAGGTCGAATGTCTTGGAACCGGTGCCGCCCTGCGTTACGCTGCCCCGGAGCAGATTGATGGCGATATTGCCCGTACCCTGATCGACGGCGACCAAGCCATAGCTGTCGGGGCCGCGTGCTGCGATTGTGCCGCTCGACTTCACATCGAGACCACCCCCCTGGCCCGCCACCATGGCGCCAATGGCATGCGCGCCCGTGGCGGTTGCGGAACCGCTGTTGTTCAGGCTGGCCAGGGTGCCCGGAGATACGCCATCCCCCGAACTCCCGTTGACCTGGATTGCTTTCGAGCCCTCACCGTAAACCGCAACGGTACCGTTGTTGTTCACTATAGGGGTGCCTTCTGCTTGGATGCCGGTCGAGCCGCTGCCGTTGACTGTAACGCTGCCCGAGTTGTTGACGGTTGCGGTCCCGGCGGTGTCGGTCCAGCCGATTATCCCTTTCGAGCCGTTGCCTTGCACCGTAATCGTGCCCTTATTTATGACAGACACGTTGGTGCTGCTGCTCCCGGCGTCTATTCCTGCCGCGTTTTCGCCAGTTGCCGTCACGGAGCCAGAGTTGGTTACGCTCGCCAACTGCCCGCCCGTTGCGCCGCCCATCTGGCCGGTCCGCACCAAAATACCGACGCCGCTGGGCGGCCCGTCGCTTGGGGACCCGTTTGCGCGCGTGGCGGAGATGCTACCCGTGTTGGTGACCGATACACTGTTCGTGTTCGATCCGGCCTCGATCCCGTCGCCACCTCTTGCGGTAATTGTACCCGCGTTACCGATGACCGCGGAGCCCGCGTCAAGCCATGAGGCGATGGCCCGGCCCTGGGCCGTGACAGTACCGCCAGCCTTATTGGCGATGGAGACACTTCCGCTGCCCGTGGTCGAGCCCCAAATCAACCCGCCGTTGGATGATGCCCCGGTTACCGCGCCGGAGTTGACGATTGTGGTTGCCGGGCTGCCTGTGTTTGTGCCGTAGGCGTTGCTGTTTGCGGATATGCTGCCAGTAAGGGTGCCCGAGTTGTTGACAGAGGCTGAACCGCCGGCCCATACGCCGATATCGCCACCATTGACGGTCCCTTTGTTAACAACCGTTACATCGCCGCTCCAGGAGTTGGCGTCTATGGCCCTCCCCCCATTCATATGGATCGTGCCCGCCTTATCGTTTGTAACGGTTACCGCACTGGTAGAGGAGGCCGCGATGCCCGGCCCTCCCGCCGACATGACCGTACCCTGGTTGAGGACAGTGACCGGGCCGCCGGGCAGTGAGAGATTGCTGCCGTTCGGGGAATTCGTCCACCATACGCCGGATTGGGCACCGATCGCCGTGCCGGACGAAGTTACCGTGCCGGTGTTGGTGATCTTGACGGAACCGTTGCTGACCGCGCTGGCGTATATGCCGCCGGCCGCGCTGCCCGAGTTGGTTATGGTAATGTTGCCACCTGGGGCGGTAACCCAGTTGTTGTTCTGATCTGACCACATTTCACCGGAGCTGGCAAAAATGGCGTTGCCCGCGCCGGATACGCTGCCAGAGTTGTTGATGGTGATGTTGCCGCCCGCCACTGCAACCGGGGTACTACCCGGGACACCGAAAAATACCTGGCCGGAATGGGCGGAAATTCCCGAGTTGCCGGTGCTGGACACGCTGCCCGTGTTGGTGAGCCCAATATCGCCGCCCGAAGAGCCGGCCTGAATGCCCGTCCCCCCCGCGGTAATTGTGCCCGCGTTCTTGACAGTCACCGTGCCCGTGTTGGTCCATGCGTTGACGCCCGCGCCCTTGCTCCTGATCGTGCCAAGGGCTTGGTTGGTGACGGAAACGCTTGCGGCGCCAGAGCCCGAAGCGTTAACCGCGACCCAGCTCTCTGTATTGTTTACCGAGCCGGAGTTGACGATTGTGGCGGCCGGGCTGCCTGTGTTTGTGCCAGTGTCGCCGTTGCTGCTTGCGGATATGCCGCCAGCGACGGTGCCTGAGTTGTTGACAGAGGCTGAACCGCCGCCCCATGCGTAGATATCGCCGCCGTTGACGGTTCCTTTGTTAACAACCGTTGCATTACCGCTCGACGAGCTGGCCTGTATGGCCTGTATGACCTGCGCCGGTGGCATAGGGTAGGGCTGCGTGAGCTGCCCCCCTACCATATTGATCGTGCCCGCAGTATCGTTCGTGACGGTTACCGTACCGGCAAAGGAGGAGGCCGCGATGCCCTGCGATCCCTGCGACGTGATCGTACCCTGGTTGAGGATGGTGACCGGACCGCCAGGGAGCATGAGATCGGTACCGTTCGTACCTGTCCACAAAGCTCCGGAATTAGCAATAATCGCGGGACCTGATGCAGTTATTTGGCCTGTGTTGGTGATCTTAACAGAGCCGTCACCTGTCATTTGGGCGTATATGCCGCCGGACGCGATGCCGGAGTTGGCGATCGTAATGTTACCACCCGGCGCAAAAATCAGTTTGCCCTGCGAATCCGTACCAATTTGGCCGGAGTTAGCGAAGATTGCGTTGCCTCCCGTGCTCGACAAAGTGCCGGAGTTTTTGATCGAGATGTCGCCGCCGGGTGCCATAGTACCATTGCTACCGGACGATGTTTCGCCGGAGCGAGCCCTAATGGCATCGCCGAAAGTGGTGGACACAGTGCCGGAATTATTGATGCTGATCGTCCCGCCCGCCCCTGCAATCTGGTATCCGCTGGAACCGGGCATTATCCGTCCACTGCGGGCTAGAATTCCAGCGTCGTAATTTTTGGCGTTCGATAAAATGATGGAGCCAGCGTTGGTGACCGAAATATTTGCTGCTCCATCCGCCTGGATGCCTGACGCCCCAACGCCGCCAACGTCAATATTGGCGGAGTTCGTAATTGCGAGGGTTGGGGGCGTTGCTGGCGAGCTAGGCGTTGGCATCGAATCGGCCTGGATGGCGGTAGCGTTATCGCCCCAAGTCGTAATGCTGCCCGCCGCTGAATTTGTCAGCGTTATGCCAGCTCCATAGTTGTTAAGGTAAATGCCGGTCTGGCCGTAGCCGTTGGTGACAATACTGCCGGCATTGGTGAAGGTAATGGGTGCTCCAAAGCTGCCGGCATTGGTGAAAGTACCGGGTACCCCACTGACGTTGATCCCGGGCTGTACCCAATCGGCGGGAATGTTGATGGGGAGGCTGTTACTATCCTTGACCGGCACACCGGAGGTGTTTCCGCTAATCATTATTTCGTTCGACCCCAAGGTGTCGAGGCATTTGCTGCCATAAGACGTTGGCGAGCAGGCAAAGTCTTGTGCCGCCGCGGGGCCGGGGGCCGCCGCCAGGAGCACCGGCAGTATCGCCGCCCAACCGCAAGCAAATCCCAAATATCTATTATCGCGCATAATTTTCCTCCAAAGCGAGTTTCAAACAGGCCAGGGTGGTTAACCTTATTGGGCGAAACTGGTGTGTAGCCTTTTCCACAGGCATTCTTGCTTGGCCGCCGGCTTGGGACAGGTTTCTCCCCGTTATCTGAGCCCGGCCGCGCGTTGGGTCTGCAAGCCTCGATGACCCCCAACTGGCGCCGCGGCTGCAATGCCCGGAGCACACTTTTTAGATTGCCATTTTTTGTGAGGTTTCCGCCGGCGGATTCTTCGTGGAGGCAGGCGGATGGAGGTTTTATACTTTCTGGTTGCCGCCGTGAATTGCGCCATTACCAGGAAGTACGCGGCTACGTACCGGAAGATACTGGATCGGATGGTGAGCGGTCCCCTCGCGCCCAGCCTTGCGGGATGAAGATAATTTCCGCTTCATGAGGCAGTGCGGGCGCGGGCAATTCCCGGCGCCTTTTCCGGGGTCCGGCCCTCACGGGCGATGTGCCCTTACTGTATAGCCGGTTGCATGCACACCATGTGCATCGGCAAGCGGATACATCGCCCGTCACTGCGCGCGCCCGTCATCGAGCCGGGAAAAATGCTCCAGAAGCAGGGCTGAACGCTAACGCGGCATCTCTTCGTCTGTAAGAAGGCAGGATATGCGCAGCATGTGGGCGCCCCTGTTCGAATCGGTGCGCTCAGCGAATCATGGCCGCTGCGTCAACGCAAAAACTTCGTTAACCTGACTTTCGGGCCGTGCGGGGCGGGGCGGGCCGGACCCCATGGACCCCGCCGCCGCGATGCGCTAATGCTCGACGCCGACCATGACATCGGACGCCTTGACGATGGCGTAGGCCGCCATGCCTTCCTTGAGCTTCAGCTCCTCCACCGACTCGTTGGTGATCGAGGCCGTGATGGTCGCGCCGTTCACGTCGATGAGGACGTGGGAGGTCGTGGCGCCTTTGGTAATCTTGGTGATTTTGCCTTTGAGGTTATTTCTTGCGCTGATTTTCATGAGAGCCTCGAATTGTTAATGGCCCGTTTCTAGCCTCAGACCCTTGTTTCAGCCTTGCCGCACAGGGCAGTCGACTTGACGAACCTCCTACGCTATATACGCGTAGATACACCACCAAAGACAATGGAAAACCGAATGAGTATCCGTTTCAGCGCGATAGCCGCCTTTGCCGGCCTCTTGGCGCTAGCAGGTTCGCTTACCCTCACGGCGCCCGCGCATGCCGGCAAGATCACAATCGCTGCCGCGGCCGATCTAAAGTTTGCGATGGACGAGATCGTTGCCGCCTTCAAGCAAGACAGTCCAGGGGACGAAATCGAGGTTGTGTACGGCTCCTCCGGCAAGGCCCATACCCAGATCCAGCAGGGCGCGCCTTACGATTTGTTCTTCTCGGCGGACATCGCTTTTCCCCGCGAGCTGATCAAGGCCGGCCTTGCCGCCGGCGGCGTGCGGCCTTACGCCGTTGGCCGCATCGTTTTATGGAGCGCCAGCATGGACGCCGCCAAAATGACGCTGGAAAGCCTTCTCGATCCGAAGATCGCGCACGTCGCCATCGCCAATCCGGCACATGCACCTTACGGCAGGCGGGCGGAAGAAGCGCTCCGGGCATCCGGACTGTGGGAAAAGATCGAGCCTAAGCTGGTTTATGGCGAGAACATCTCGCAGACCGCCCAGTTCGTGCAAACCGGCAACGCCCAGGCGGGGATTATCGCCCTTTCCCTGGCGATCAGTCCCGCGCTTGCGGCGAAAGGCGGCTACTGGATCATCCCCGATAAGCTGCACGAGCCGCTGGAGCAAGGCTTTGTCGTCACCAAGCGGGCGGCGGACAACCCGCTGGCAGCCAGATTCGCCAGCTACATGGACAGCGAACCCGCTCGCGCCGTAATGAAGAAATTCGGCTTTACACTCCCAGGCGAAGACATCGACAGGTAGGTGCACGATGATCCATACACGTAGTGGCCAGGGTTTCGCGGCCGGATCGCTGATTGGCACACTGGGCGGCTTGATCGGGCTGGGGGGAGCCGAATTTCGTCTGCCCGTGCTGGTGGGCATGTTCCGCTTGGGCACCCTGGAGGCCATCATCCTCAACAAGGCGATGAGCCTAGTGGTCGTGGCGGCGGCATTGCTGTTCCGGGGCGCCTCGATTTCACCGGCGCAGGTGTTCGCGCACTCAGATGTCATGCTCAACCTGCTCGCGGGCAGTCTGATCGGTGCATGGTGGGCGGCGGGTCACGCCATCACGTTGCCTAGACTGTGGCTCAACCGGATCGTCATGGTTTTGCTGGTGGGTCTGTCATTGGTCATGCTGTCGGAGGCTTGGTTGGGTCTGCATAATGGCAGTGCGCCGCTGTTTCAGACGGGAGCACCGCGGTTCGCCGCCGGCTTGGCCGCCGGCTTCGGCATCGGTGTGGTCGCAGCGTTGTTGGGGGTTGCGGGTGGAGAGTTGTTGATCCCCACCATCGTGCTGCTCTACGGCCTGGACATAAAGCTCGCGGGCAGCCTGTCGCTTGCGGTTAGCCTGCCCACGATGATCGTTGGCTTCGCCCGCTACACCCGTGCCGACGCCTTCGTTGTGCTCCGGCGGGAACAGCCGCTAATGCGCTGGATGGCGGCGGGCTCAATTCTCGGAGCCGCTCTGGGCAGCATGTTGCTCGGACTGGTGCCGGCCGGCATGTTGATGACACTGCTCGGTGTGGTGCTGCTGATTTCCGCGATAAAGACCTTCCAGCACGCCCATTGACGGGAAACGTCCAATGATTCTAACAGAGAGCGATCTTCAGGCGATCTGGCTGACCCTGCGGCTTGCCGGCATCGTCACCGCGCTTTTGCTCCTGATAGGCACGCCCATCGCGTGGTGGCTCGCCCGCGGCAAGTCGTGGTGGAAAGGGCCGGTTGGCGCCGTGGTGGCATTGCCGCTGGTTCTGCCGCCTTCGGTGCTTGGCTTCTACCTGCTGCTGGCGATGGGACCGGATGGCCCGGTGGGCAAGTTTACGGAAGCGCTCGGCATCGGGCCCCTGCCGTTCACCTTCTGGGGCCTTGTCGTGGCGTCCGTTTTCTACTCGATGCCGTTCATGGTCCAGCCCCTGCAAACCGCCTTCGAAGCTATCGGCGACCGCCCGCTGGAAGTCGCGGCCACCTTGCGGGCTTCGCCGCTCGATGCGTTCTTCACCGTCGCCGTGCCGCTGGCTCTGCCCGGGTTCCTCACGGCCTCGATCATGACTTTCGCGCACACCGTGGGCGAGTTCGGCGTGGTGCTGATGATAGGTGGCAATCTACCAGGCACGACGCGCGTGGCCTCGGTGCAAATCTACGATTATGTGGAGGCGCTGAAATACGCACAGGCGCATAGCCTCGCGGCGGTGCTGCTGATCTTCTCCTTCCTCGTGCTCCTGGCCCTGCATGTCTGGCGGCCCAATCCCGGGAAAGGGCGCTGACATGACCGGCATTGAAGCGCGCTTCCGCCTGGACTGGCCGGGATTCCTCCTCGACGTGGATTTGAGCTTGCCCTTGAGCGGCGTGTCGGCCTTGTACGGGGCTTCGGGCTCCGGCAAGACCACCCTCCTGCGCTGCATCGCGGGCCTGGAGCGGGCGCCGGCGGGCCGGCTCTTTGTCAACGGCGAGGTCTGGCAGGATGAAGGCTGCTGGGTGCCCCCCCACAAAAGGCCGCTCGGCTACGTTTTTCAGGAAGCAAGCCTGTTCCCGCACCTCACCGTGATCGACAATTTGCTCTATGGCATGCGGCGCGTTCACGAGGCGCCGCGGGTGAGCCTTCGGCAGGCCATCGAACTCCTGGGGATAGGCCATCTGCTTGGCCGCAAGCCGGACCGGCTCTCCGGCGGCGAGCGCCAGCGAGCGGCCATTGCGCGGGCGCTCGCCGTCAGCCCCCGCCTGCTCCTGATGGACGAGCCGCTGGCCTCGCTCGATGAGCCGCGCAAGTTGGAAATCATGCCCTATCTCGAAGCCCTTCGCGACGAGGCCCGCATTCCCATCGTCTATGTCAGCCATTCCGTGGCGGAGGTGGCGCGGCTTTCCGATACGCTGGTGATCCTTGAGGCTGGCCGCGTGCGCGCCTGCGGCCCCACCGTCGAGCTGATGCAGCGCCTCGACCTCGTGCCGGCGGCGGGCACGGGCGAGGCCGGCGCGCTGATCGAGGCCCGCGTCGAAGCCCACGACGACGCATACGGCCTCACCACGCTGGTCTCGCGTGGCGGCACCTGGCGCGTGCCCCGGCTTGAGGCGGCGGCCGGCAAAACCGTGCGCATGCAGATCAAGGCGCGCGACGTGATGATCGCGCTGGAGCGGCCGGGGGCGATGAGCGCGCTCAACGTGATCGAGGCGGTGGTGGCCGAGATTGGGCCGATGGACGCGCCGGGCGTGGAGATCAGGCTCGACGCCAAGGGCGAGGCGCTGGTGGCGCGGCTCACGCGCTATTCCGCCGAGCGGCTTGCCTTGCGCGTTGGCACGCCCGTCTTCGCCGTGGTCAAATCCGTGTCGTTCGGCCGCGAAAGCCTGGGTGCCACCTGGCGCAATATCCGCGCGGCCGACGCCGGTGCCGGCCGGGTTTAGGGCTCGTTCGGAAATAAGTGAACCGGATGGCGCCGGAATCTTGGCCGCCTGCAAGGCGGTGCAGTTATTTCCAAACGAGCCCTTAGCCCGTCCGCGTAACGAAAGCGGTGCCCCGAGGGACGCCGCCTTTCGCCGGGGGGAGGACACCGGCTATTTCAAAGGCGCGTAGGTCGAGCCGAAGTGATAGTTCACGCCGGCCCGCACCGTGCTCAGCTCGGTGTCGACGGTGTGGATCGTGCCGCCCGCACCGTACGCCGGGTCGTTGTGGCCCAGGTCGATGAACTGATACTCCGCCTTCACCGACCAGGACGGATTGATCTTGTACTCGGTGCCGCCGCCCAGCACGTAGCCGGCCTTCCAGCCGTCGTCCTTGTACACCGCGCCAGTCACGTTATCGGTGAACTCGTTCGTCTTGTTGCCATAGGCGAAGCCGCCGGTAAAATAGACGAGCGCCGGCCCCATCGCATAGCCGAGCCGGCCGCGCACCGTGCCGAACTCGTCGATGGCGCGCCTGTGCGTCCCGGCATTGCCGCTGCCCGAGAAGGTGATGGCGGTGCTGTGGTCGATGCCTGCGCCCTGGAAATCGGCTTCGATGCCCAGCACCAGGTTCCGGCCCATCATCCCTTGCCAGTTATAGCCGATCTGGCCGCCGCCAAAGCCGCCCTCGTCCTTTATCAGCGGATGGTTCTGCGAGTCGAAGGAGTAGCCCCCGTTGACACCTGCGTAGAACCCGCTCCAATCCATCGAGACGTATGGCATGTCCTTGTAGCTCGCGGGAGCCGGAGCCCTGTACATGTCCGCGGCGAACGCTGTACCGGATAGTGCGGCCAGAGCCGCGGTCAAAGTCAGAGTCCTGACTGTAATGCTCATGAACTTCATCCCTCACTGCTTATGCCCCAGAAGACAAGATGCGGTACTCCTGCGGCCATTGCCGGGCGAGAATGCGGCACGCGAGACCTAAAATTGTAAGCAATGTTATCGCCAGGCAGCAATGACACGCCACGCGATGTAAACTCCGCCATCATCGCGGCGAATACACGGTTGTACGATATCAAGCGCCGCAACGCCGCCCGGAGCCCAATACGGATATGCCTGAACCGGCCAGCGAGTGCCCGCCAGCCTTGAAGGCACCTCCTCCGGCTGTGGCCGGAAAAGGTACTTTCCCTTGGGGCCGGTAGCCGCCGGTCAGCATACCCGGACCGGATTCCGAAGCCCCCCAACAAGCAGGAACAAGCCCGTTGGGGGGAGGCGGCCCAATTCGAATTCCGAGGGCAAGCCGGCGGGTCCGGTAAAGCCGGGGTTCGTTTTCCGGCGCCGGCGTCTCGCCGAATGTCCACGCATAGCCGAATTTCATAACAGTACCCTACATCCGTACTCGCAAGACCTTGCGCCGCAATATCCCGGCACGCGCTTCTTTGTTTCCCTGTTGTTCACATGGTAGGCTTGCATGAACCTTGTCTCGCCGCGCCTGCACGGTTTGCTTGTGCATCATGTCAACACCTCCCGGTAAAGCTGTGGATAAATTCGTGTTCCGGTTGTGTTCCTGTTTGGCTGCTGCCATTTTTGGGCCGGCCGCAAAGCAGTTTCGAATTGCCGAGAATAGCAACCGTATGCCTGCGGGATCGTTTAAAAGAGCGTTCGCGTAGTTGAAGGCTTTATGGGATACTCGATGATACCGGAGGCCGATTGGCTGCTTAAATGTCATTGCAATGGTGCGTTGTATTTGGCATTGGAGATGGAGAACCTATCGCTGACGGATGGCTACCCGGTCCAGCCATGCTCCATGGCGGCAAAGCGTAAATGCGCGCGATGACGGCCGCTTGAAAAGTCAATTTATGAGGAGCGCTAAACTGCCGGCAAGAGACGGTGCCGCCGGCAGCCCGCAAGTTCGCTTCCGGCCAGAACTTCCTATTGAAGGAAAAGCCCACGCATTGGCAAAGCGGGGCAATTCCGCATAGGAGGCCGGCTGAGCGCACGGTGCATGTCCCAGCGCTTCCGGCTTAACAGATCGTGTACTTTGCCTGCCGCCCTACTGTAGTTAATGGTAGTAAGGTTAACGGCGGTTACGCTTGCGTTCCGCACCTGCGTTTTTGCGAAAGTTTTCCCGCTTTTGCCCGATTTCCACGATTCAAAGATCCCGTTAAATACATTTTCAATTTTCGATTTAACCACAATTTCGCACCAACTTGCGGATACCGCTCACAAACGCGACGACTATTATGTCTCCATTTCAATGCCTTACCACACTTAACGATTGTTCAAGGCGCTTCTGCTAAATTACCTCAAAATCGAATACGGCTTCGCCTTCGCAGGAACGCGGCTCGAACCGTTAACAAGCCGGCGGATTTCGCGTAAGAAAAGCATCCGGCGAAGCAAGGACGGCAGCGCAAATGATCACACTCTATACGTTCGGCCCGGCATGGGGGCTTCCCGATCCGAGCCCCTTTGTGACGAAGGCCATTGTGCTTTTGAAAATGTCCGGCCTGCCCTTCAAGGAGGACACGGGCGGCTTCCGCAAGGCGCCGCGCGGCAAACTGCCCTACATCCGCGACAAGGGTCAGGTGATCTCCGATTCCACTCTGATCCGCCTGCATCTGGAGCAGCACCGCCAGATCGATTTCGACCGGGGGCTGACGGCCGGGCAGCGCGGCACCGCCTGGGCGGCCGAGAAGCTGTGCGAGGACCACCTCTATTGGTTTCTGATACAAGTGCGCTGGCTCGACGGAGACAATTTCGAGCGCGGGCCGGCGAGCTTTTTCAAGGCCGTGCCCGGCCCGCTCAGGCCTATAATTTCAACGATCGTGCGCCGCCAGATACGCCGCAGCCTGCATGGGCAGGGGGCCGGCCGCTATACCCCGGAAGAACGGACCGTCCTCGCGGACCGGGCGCTTGCCTCGCTTTCCGCGCTCCTCGCCGACAAGCCTTATCTCATGGGACCCGAGCCTTGCGGCGCGGATGCCACCGTATTCAGCTTCGTAGCCGGCGCCCTTTGCCCTGTCTTCGAGACGCCGCTGCGCGATAAGGCCAAGGCCTACCCCAACCTCGTCGATTACCGCACGCGCCTCACCCGGCAATACTTTCCAGGAGGCGGAGCGTGAAAAGCCCCCCCTTATCCTGTCCTTCTCCCCGAGGGGAGAAGGAACGCCGGAATTGTCCGCGGCGGGGCTTCCAGGACCCTCTCTCCCACGGGGAGAGGGCTGGAGTAAGCGGGGTGAAAAAGGAAACGGCATTCATCGAAAAGACCTACATCGCGGACGCCGCAAAGCTCTACCGGGAGGCCGAAAGCGAATACAAGGCGAGATGCGGCGAGCTGCGCCCGGACCATATCGAGATCAGGCAAGAGCATCCGAACAACTATATCCGTTAGAATGTGCGCGGCTTAGTGCAGGGGCGGCGGGACAGGCGAACAGAGCTACGCGGGGAGCCGCACCTTAAAGCACGCCTCGAACTCAAGCGTGAGCCCTGGTGGATCGAGCACGAAGCTTCCGCCGCGCACGAACCGCGTTTGTATGAACCCGCTTTCGTCCTTGGCGTGGTGGATGACGAAACGCCTCTCGGTGTCGAAAATCAGGTAGTGCCGGATGCTCTCGACCCGGAAATAGCCTTCGAGCTTAACGGATAGATCGATAGACCGTGTGCCCGGCGATAAAACTTCCACCACAATGACAGGATCGCGTACCTCGACATCGCCGCCGTCCTTTTCCGGCCCGCAATAGACGAGCGCGTCAGGCTCGTAAGCGGTGGTCTCGCTCACCCGGACGGTAGCGCCATCGGGTAGCACGCTGCAAGGCAGGCACGCCTGTTCGATTGCTGTCAGCAACGCGACGTGAATGGCGAGTTTCACTTGCAGGTGGACGACACGCTCAGGTGCCATGGCTTGAATTTCGCCGTCCACAAGCTCGTAGCGCCCGGGGATTTCCTCCGCCGCCCAGGCCAGAAACTCGTCGACGGTCATCTTCGGTTTGGCGCGCATTTGCATGGGGAGATAGTACCAAAGCGGCGGGGACCGTGCAAATGGGCGCTTCCGGGTCTCCCGCCTACAATCAGCCCGCGCTCTTGCGCGGACGCCCGCCCTTGGCGCCATTGCTCCGGGCGGCGGCCGCCTTGGCTGGCGACGTTGCTTGCCCAGCGTGCCGCGCCATGTAAGCCTTGGTGCCGAAGATGCCCGAAAGCAGTCCGGGGATGGACAAATCGGCGTCCAGCGCTTCCCAATGCAAGCCGTAGCCCGCCCCAAGGATTTCGACTTGGGCAAGTTCGATGGCCGTCGCCTGCTCCAACCCTTGCGCAAGGGCGGGCGGGAACGCGAAAGTGCAGCCGTTGGTCAGCTCAACCACGATGCGGCCCGCCTCGCGGTCATAGCGGGCGGCGGCGGCGCGCGGTTCAAGGCTGCGTGCGTTCTTCCCGCGTCCGGTGGCGGCGTCGATCTCAGCGTCTGTCAACTCAGCCATGGATTTCTCTCCATCTCGCCAGCAATCCGGCCTGCCGCTCGATGACGATCCGCATCGCGCGGCGGACCTCGCCGCGCTTCATGCCGTCCACCCAGACCAGCTCCGGCGAACCGTCTTTGCCGAGCAGATTGATCTTCGCTTGTCCGTCGCCGAATACATGAACATGGGCCGGTTCGTGGTCGTCCAGGAATATGACAACCCTCAGACCCTGGCCGCAGTAGACGGTTACCATGGAATTATATAACCTATCGCGATGGGTTTTTCAATCGCGGCTACTTGATTTTGAACTGGTTGCGGAGCGCCAGCAGGAACAGGAACCACAGCGCGGCGCTGAGCAGTGTCTGCCCGATCCCCCACAGCACCACCGCGCCCGGCACCACCGGCGCCTTCGGATCGCCGTCCGTGCCATAAAGGCAGGTGTAAATCTGGGCGTTTTTGCTGCTGTCGAGGGCGCCGATCACCGAGCTTTGGCGGATGGCGAGCAGAACGGCGGCGGCAGCCGGATCGCCCTTGCCTTGCTTGCAGGAGAGCGCCTGCGCCGGTTGGGCCGCGGCAAACAGCGCGCCGGTGCGGTCCGGCAGATGCGATAGGAACCGCGCCTGAAGCTGCGCGCGCGGCGAAACATCGGCGAGTGTGTGCCGGCCGAGATAAAACCAGCTCGAAACCAGGCTTAGCGCGAATAGCAGCAGAATGGGCCGCAAGATCGAACGGCCGAAGTCCGAGGCGACCTCATAGAGAATCCCGACCCAGAAGGCGGGATGCCAGGGCTTGTCCTCGTTGTAGCGCCGGCCGCGCAACTCGCCGCGGAAGAAGATTTGCTCGTTCCTGTGATCGTCGCTCTGTATCGCGAGCCGCTTGAGCGCGCGGTATTTTGCGCTGAGCGCGGCATCAAAGCCGCCAGTTATCCACAGCAGCAAGCCACCAAAAATGGAGCGTAGCAAGCCGCCGGGCTCGATCCCTGCCGCTAGCTGAACATTGTCCAGCAGAACCGGCTCCGCAAATTTGGCGGACAGAAAATCGGGTACCCGCCACTGAAACCGTGCGTCAATAAGCCGGAAGGCGCGCTGCGAGTTGATGGCGATGAAATTCGCTTCGCTGCGAAAGCGAGCGCTTTCGAAGCGGGCGTTGCCGGTGAAGGTGGCGCTTTCGAAGCGGGCGTTGCCGCTGAAGGTGGTGCTTTTGAAGGAGGCGTCGCCGCTGAAGGTGGCGCTATCGAAGGAGGCGGGGCCGGTGAAGGTGGCGCTTTCGAAGCGGGCGTTGCCGTTGAAGGTGGCGCTTTTGAAGTAGGCGTTGCCGGTGAAGGTGGCGCTTTCGAAGGAGGCGGGGCCGGTGAAGGTGGCGCTTTCGAAGCGGGCGCGGCCGGAGAAGGTGGCGCTTTCGAAGGTGGCGCTTTCGAAGGTGGCGCTTGCGAAGGTGGCGTTGCCGGCGAAGGTGGTGCTTGCGAACCGGGCGTCGCCGGAGAAGGTGGCGCTTTCGAAGGTGGCGTAGCCGCTGAAGGTGGCGCTTTCGAAGGTGGCGGTGCCCGGAAAAACGAAACCGGAAAAATCCGCGCCGTTTCCCTCAAGCTGGATTGATTTGACAGGCGGCTCGCCGCTGCCATCCTCTTTGCTGTGTTCTCCCGCAGTCTCTTGGGTTCCCTCACCCCCCCGTACAAGAAAGAGACAGCGGGAGAAATCGGCGGCGGCCTTTTCCATCCAGGCGCGGGTTTCCGCGTTCTCGGGCTCCAGGCTTCCCCGCCAATCTTTCTCCGCGGCCCAGCGGCCGTCCGCTTCCATCGCCTTGCGTTCCGCGAGGAGCGGCCCGGCCCAGGCGTTCCAATGCGCCTTGGCGGCCTCGTGCGCGATGGCTCGCGCCTCGTCTTTGGATTTGCCTTGCGCCAGCGCTACCGCGCGCGCCTCGCCGCGCTTGGCCTCACACGCCTCGAACAGCGCAACCGTCTCGTCCCGCGTCATGCGCAGCACTCCCCACACATGCGCAAAGCTTTAGCCTAAAATTGCTTGCTTTCGCAACCGGGACGCTATTCGCCGCCAAACAAGCGGAGCCAATCCATGCGGGCCTGGAACACGCGGGCGATGACCACGCCAGTGTCATCGTGCTTGAAGAGAATGACGTGCGCGCCGAAGGGGAAGCGATAGACGGGCGGGGAGAAGCCTTTCAACGGCCGGCCGGCGATGCCGGGATATTCAGCAAGGAGCTGAAAGCGTCCGTGAAGCTCGTGCTGGTAGCGGGCGGCTTGAGCGGGGCCAAATTGCTCAAGGCCGGCGGCGTAGATGTCCTCAAGATCGGCAATCGCCTTTGGCGAAAGCCGGTAATCGGGCATCGGCCAAGCGCGCGCGAACCGCGGCCATGATGTCTTCCGGCGATACCTTGCGCGGCGTGCCTTCTAGGCCCTTTTCGATCCCGGCGGCCAGAAGCTGGCGCTTTTCCTCCGGCGTTAGCTTCTCGAAAGCTTCCATGTCGCGCAGGGTTGGCGCCGCGAAGGAGGAGATGTTGTGCCGTTTGTCCGTGCTCATGGATGATAGATATACCAAAACTGCGCTCCAAAAGCGAGCGCAACCCGGCGCGATTGCGTGTATAGGGACGCAAAGCTCGATGGAGCCCGCGCATGACGGTTCGGGAGTTGGAAAAGGCAATCGCCAAACTTTCGCCGGAGGAGCTGGCGGAGCTGCGCGCTTGGTTTTTGGAGCCCGGCCAGGAAGAATGGGACCGCCAGATCGCGCGCGACAGCGAGGCGGGCAAGCCCGGCAAGCCGATCCAGCAGGCGAAGCGCGATTACGCCGGGGGGAACGGGCGGGCGTTGTGAGGCATTTCGCGGCGGCGCGTTTCTGGCAGTGCTACGCCGGACTTCCGCCGGCGCGGCACAGCGCACGGGCGTGTCACTGCGCGCTAAAGCATGCCTCGAATTCAAGCGTTAGGCCGGGCGGATCGAGCGCGATGGTGCCGCCGCGCACGATCCGCGTCTGAATGGCATCGCCCTCGTTCCGGGCGTGGTGGATGATGAAGCGCTGTTCGGGATCGGCGATCAGGTAGTGGCGGACGCTGGGGACCTTGAAATAGCCTTCGAGCTTCGCGGCGAGGTCGATATAGCGTGTTCCCGGCGACAGAACCTCCACCACAATGAGAGGATCGCGCACCTCTATATCGCTGCCGGGCTTTTCCGGCCCGCAATACACCAACGCATCCGGCTCGTAGGCGGTGTTCTCGCTCACGCGCACGGTTGCCCCATCGGGCAGCACGCGGCAAGGCAGGTCTGCCTGTTTGATAGCGCTCAGCAACGCGACGTGAAAGGCGAGCTTCACTTCGAGGTGGACGAGCCGCTGCGGTGCCATGGCTTGAACTTCGCCATCGGCAAGCTCGTAACGCCCGGGATTTTCCTCCGCCCAGGCCAGGAATTCGTCGACGGTCATCTTCTTTTTGGCGCGCGCCTGCATGCCGCGATATTAGCAAAGTTCCGTAAGCCGCGCAAACCCGCGCGCCTGCGCGCTATCCGGCCTCAAACAGGTGGAGCCAATCCATGCGGGCCTGGAAGACGCGGACCATCGCGACAGACTTAAGGGACAGCGCGATAGCGTGTATGGCGGCGCAAAGCTTGATGGAGCCCGCGCATGACGGTTCAGGAGTTGGAAAAGGCAACCGCCAAACTTTCACCGGAGGAACTGGCGGAACTGCGTGCCTGGTTTTTGGAGCAAGACCAGGATGAGTGGGACCGCCAGATCGCGCGCGATAGCGAGGCGGGCAAGCCCGGCAAGCCGATCCGGCAGGCGAAGCGCGATTATGCCGAGGGGGGGAACGGGCGGGAGTTGTGAGGCATTTCGCGGCGGCGAGTTTCTGGCAGTGCTACGATGCTCTTCCGCAGGCGCAGCAGAGGGCGGCGGGACTTATCGGGGCTCGCGGCTTTCGCGCCTGCGCCCCGCCACCTATTGCAGGCGCCGCATCCAATGTTGCGGGTGGCGGTGCTGGTGGATGACGCCTAAGACGCGGACTTCATCGCCCCTCACCCGGAAGAAAATCGAATACGGAAATCCGCGTACCAGCGCCCGCCGCGCATCCCGCAGGATGCAAGGGTAAAGCTCCGGCTTGGCGGCGATGCGCTGAAACGCAGCTTCAACCGCGTCCAGGAACTGCTTGCCGAGCCCTTGTTGCCGCTGCTCGTACCAGCGGTATGCCGCCGCGATATCCTTCGATGCGGCGGGCCGGACGTTGAGCGTCCAACTCACCCGCCCTGCTCGATCTGGCGGCGAATCTCAGTCCAGCTTTGGGCTGGGCCAGTGTCGCGTTCGTCCTCCTCAAGCCGCTCGGCGAGTAGCTCAAGCTGCCAATCGGGCACCGGAACCGAATCGGGCTTTTCCGCCAGCGAATCCCAGATTGCCGCCGAGAGCGCCAGCCGCTCGGCGGCAGGTAGTCGTAGAATTTCGGCGATGATGTCTCGGTCCGGCATGGATGAAGTTTAGCAACCGCTCCGGCCGCGTGCAAGCAGAGGGTCAGCCGCATGTCCGCCTTAAGGCCGTCCCGCCTTAGGGGACTGTGCATCGGGCCGGTTAACCGGCGGTGAAGCCTCCCATAGGGCGCGTCATGGTTAATGCCAACTGAATTGTAGCTTTCCGGCTCCATTTGCAGTATGCTCCAAACATCGAAAACCCCAAGCGTTTCAGCGTGCTAGCGTTAATACGCCTTAAAGAGGCCGCAAAGGTTTCGGCATGTTGTTTGGGGATAGCGTTGTGACTAGCGCGCCGCTAGTGAGATTTGGGATTTGAAAGCATGGCAAAGGCATGGACAGAGGCCGCAATAATGCGGGAACAGAAGCCGGGAAAGCACGCATTAGGTGGAAACTTATATCTGCGAATCCAAGGCGCGTCTAAAATCTATTCGTTTAGATATATGAAGCATGGCAAATCGCATGAGCGCAGNNATCGGGCAAGGCAAGAAAACGGGCGTTACCTTTGAGCACGTCGCGCGTGAAGCCCTGCCGCATTTGACTGCAACCCTCTGCAAAGACAGCAAGCGGGAGTGGGCCTCGACTCTCTTGAAGGTGGCAGCGCCGCACTTCGGAAAGGCTCCCGTCAACTCAATTACGCCCAAAGACGTAGCCGATTTGTTATCTAAGTTTTGGGTGACGCAACCGGAAAAAGCAGACAGACTGAAAGCTAGGCTTGCGCGCACCTTCGAATGGGGAATTCAGGCCGGATTGAGCGATGCAGATAACCCCGCGAACAGAGACGCAATAAGGGCTCTACTAGGCCGCGTTAAGCGTGCCAGGGGGCATCATGAAGCGCTTCCGTTTGAGCAGTTGCCAGCGCTCTTTAAGCAGCTAACAGCCCGGAGCGAGCCGGAAGCTATCGCGCTGCAACTCTGCTTTCATACTGCGGCTAGATCGGCTGAGATATTGCGCGCGGTATGGAGCGAGTTTGACCTCGATGCCGGGCTTTGGAACATTCCGAAGGAACGCATGAAGGCTAGGCGTCCACATACCGTTGTGCTGAGTGAACCGGCGCTTGAATTGCTGGAAGCGATGCCGAACAAAGACGGGCGATTGTTCAAGCTCTACACCCACCGCATGTTGTGGCTGCTCAGAGAGTTGACGGGCAACGACGCATTGACAGTACACGGAACAGTTAGGGCGGGTTTCCGCGATTGGGGCGATAGCCAGGACGTTAGCGACCGTATAATCGAAGACGCCTTGGCGCACTTGGACTCGAATGCAGTAAGGCGGGC
>PMBZ01000167.1 GCA_003153975.1 Hyphomicrobiales bacterium | reverse complement strand
CTCAGAAATCCCCGGCGAATCATAGGGAGCATTGAGATCCCGTTCGCCTAAGTTTACAAGCACTTTCTGCCGGGTTTTCAATGAGTCAGGGTATAACGGACGTTTTGAAACGCGAAAATCGACCTAAAACGAGGAAAATTTCGCGGAAAATCGCGTAAAATTCACGTGCCCTGTCCACGTTTACCATGCCGGCATTAAGTATAGTGTTCGATTGCGAACTCGCGGCTGATGGGGGGCTAACTTGCCTCAGCCTGCACCAGCCGCACGGTATGCACGTACTTCACGCGCTGGCGCCCGGTTTCCGCCATCGACCTGCCGCAATGACTTGCCGCTATGTGGGTGCTAACAGGCACCGTCCACAGCATGGAGAATGACAGAATGCTTCGGAATTTGGGAATTGCGGCGTTACTGGCTTCGGCCCTGGCGATGCCGGCTCAAGAGGCGGCGGCCCAGGATACGCTTGGCGGCGCCATAGTCGGGGGAGCCGCTGGGGCAATCATCGGTGGCGCCGTCGGCGGAGGCCGCGGTGCGGCAGTCGGCGCGATCATCGGAGCGGGAACGGGGGCTGCCATTGCCAGCGACGGCGAACGGCGCGGGGACGGCTATTATTATTACCGCGACGGCTGTTATCGCCAACGCCGCGACGGGGAATGGGTTCGGGTGCACCCGCGCCATTGCGACTAGAATAGCCGGCGGCTAGTCCGCCCCCGCCATTTGCCGCACCAAGCCGCATGCCGTCGTTCCCGCGAAAGCGGGAACCCATGGCACGTATTCGAAAGAGCGTTGTTTTCTGCTGCCATGGATGCCCGCCTTCGCGGGCATGACGCTCGCGCTAGAACCGAGTTCGCCCTTCATTCGCTAACACTTGCCCGGACTTTTGGTGCCGTTACGGAAGCGGGGAGCGCGGTACTGTCCGTGCCGCGATGGCGGCGGCGAGATCGAAGGCTTGCTGCTGCTTCGGTGCGGGCCGTGTGGCGAGGCTGAACGTTGCCTCACCGGGGTGGCACCTTTCGCGCGGCAGTATGGCACGTTCCGAGCCCCGGTTGGGCACAAGATCGATGTATATGCCGCTATGGATAGCCGATTTGCAGCGCCCTGAAGCCGCGCAGCGGCCCGGCACGGTCTTTGTGGCCGATAACGCTTGCCGGCGCCTGGAGATAGGCTTCGAAACGCGCTTCACTCTCCTCGATTGCTTGAAGGTTCATCCCCGCTGCCCCCGTTCATCGAGCGAATCGCCTCTCCTAGGCGATTCGCTCCCGGAACCGCCGCGCGGTTTTGTGACTCGGTAAGATTAAGCAGGCGTCAATCTTTGCGCGGGGCGCGGAGCCGGAAGCACAAATATAAAAAAACCGCTAGCAGGGCCAGCGGTTTTCCTTGGAGAGTACAACAGGTTCTACTTGAGAGGCGCCGCCGGCAAAGGTTGGGGCACGACGTTGATTTTGTACGAGCCTTGGACGAGCAGACCGTAACGTTCTGTCGCTATGCGCTCCGGATGAGCTGTACTGCAACCCGTGCAGGTGAAGTCTCCGTCGCCCCACATTGCCCAGTAGCGGCCGCCAAGGCCGAGGCTCAGGTGGTTGGAGAAATCGTAGGACAGGATCGCGTCGAACTGTACGCCCTGCCCATTGTCGACCTTCTGATCGAAATAGGTGGTGGTGCCGCGGAGCAGATGGTTGTCGCGCCCCCGGAACGAGGCAGCCGCAAGCCAGGCGGCGTCGGTCGTCAGCCTGAAACCGTAACCCAAGCTGTAGTCCGCGGAGGCGCCCAAGCGCAGGGCTTCCCATTCGCTGGTCTGAGTGCCGACGAGCGCATTCGAAGCGACGGAGGTCCCGTCCGAATTCAGGCAGGGGGAGTTCCCGTTGGCAATTTGCACGCAGCCGGTCGTGTCGGTCCTTTGCGTGTAGTAGCTATAACCGATGAAAGGTCCGACCCTGAAGTTCGTTCCCCGCAGGAGATCCAGGCCCACATCCGCAATGGCATAGCCAAGCGTTCCGTTTCCTTCGTTCGACACGGTGTTCGAATAGGGGATGGGTGTCGCGCCATTGTTGACGGTAATGCCCCAATCCTCGTCGTTTTGCTTGCCGCTGCCGATGCCGCCAAGCCCTGCTACGCCTTTGACGAACAGGAGATAGGGTGTGTCGACACGGGCGAAGAGTTCGCCAGAATTGCCGTCCAGGTTGCTATAGGTCAGACGCGACTCGTTGATTCTGTTGCCGACTTGGTTGTCCCACTGGAATTTGCCAGTGCTCGCCCAATAGCGGGCGCCGAACTCGGTATTCCATCCATAAGGCAACCCGCCCTTGAGGAAAACGGAACCGTTAAACAGATCCAACGGCGAGCCGCCGTCCCAAACCGGGCCTGTGGCGTTGAAGTGGTAGTTCACGCCAACCTTGAAAACGTGCTCCTGCTCGTTGATCTTGGTCGAGCCGCCGGCCACATTCGCGAAAGCGTTCGGAACTCCAAGCATGCTTCTCGGATAGTCGATGCTGGTATCTCCGAAGTCGAGATAATTGTACTCCGCCTTCACGGACCAGCGCGGGGTGAGCGCATGCTCAAGGCCGCCGCCAACCATCCAGCCCCACGCCGTGTAGTTTGTGGCAGCCTGGAGGTCGGGTTGGGTCCCGAAGAACTGATTGTTGTTGGTGACGGTTACTCGGTTCGAGGTCCAGGCTGCGCCCGCCTTGGCGAACAGCAAGGTGCGGCCTTCCGGGCCGGCTGCATATCCGATGCGGCCGGCTATCGTGCCGAAAGCGTCCGTTTTGACACGGCAGTCGGCGGAGACGTAGTTGCCCGAATAGGCAAGGCAGGTATTGTCGCCCCGCGCTTCCGTGAAATCCACGTCGGCTTCCGCGCCAAGCACCCATCTGCCCATCTGCCTGTTATAGCCGATCTGTCCGCCGAAGAAGTAGCCTGGGTTCGTGACATCGTCACCATAGATCGAGGAGCCCAGAGGATCGGAAACGCTGCCCGTTCCAACCACGGCGCCGCTGTTCGTACCGGCGTAAAACCCGGTCCAGTTGAGAGCGGCGTAAGCCGGCCCGTCCTTGAGGCTACCGCGTCCGTCTTTTTGGCCGCCATACAAATCGGCGGCATTGGCCGCCGTGAGAGAAACAGCGCTGACGCCCGCAAGCAATAGTGCGTGCAGTCCGCGCGGAGAAAAATTGCGAAGCATTATCGCCCCTCCGGAAAGTGTCCAGTCAATCGGGGTTAACTGCCAACGCGGACAGCGACTTGCCCGAACCCCAGAACGACAGCTTTCACGGAACTGCGATTCGCACCATGCGGAGGTTGTATAGTTTGCTGATAATGTAACCGGAGGTTGCTCGCGCGCAACACGCCGTCCCGGCGGAACGGGTATGGAATTGCAACCGGATGCGCTGGAGTTTAGTCTTCCGCCGCACCTACTTAGACGTGGCGCAGGCCTGTCCCGAGCTGCCGCGGAAGCGCTTTTCGATGCCGGTCACGATTGCGTCGAAGGCCTGCTTGCGGTCCTGGGGATAAGTCAGGGCGAAGGCGTTGATAATGCGTCCCCCGCAGGCGAAGAGAACTTTTTCGTAATAGATGCTGTCTCCGCGCAGGCCCGAAAGCACGAACCAGGAATTTCCCCTGGGGCCGTATCCGATATGGTCGTGTCCCTTGAATTCCTTGAGCAGCGTGCCGCGGTATTCGTCGATGCTCATGTTCTGGGCGTTGTGGGCGGCGAAGACCACGAGCTTCACGGCGCCGTCGCTGGAAACGAATTTCCGGCCGTCGCCATTTTCGGATTCTTCCTCCGGTATCAGGAAGTCCGGGTAAAGGGCGCGATAGCCGAAGCGCGCATTTTCATAGAGGTTCCAGCCGCCTTGCTGTGCGATGGCAGGCGCGGAATGAAGGCCGGACATGAGGAAGGCGGCAAGCGCGCGGGCGCACCAGGATCGCATGCTGGGATCTCCTCGAAAGGGCTGAAACCGGGTTGAGAGGACGTTCTATGCGCCGGGAGCTGGAATGCAACCCTCGCGGAGGAACGCTTCGATTTTTCCGGAACCGGCTCAGCCGGGGCCGCCGCCAAGGCCCAGGCAGCGCCGCAATTCGGCCAGGAGATCGCATAGCCGCAAAGGCTTGGAGAGCACCGGGGAGCTGGAGTAGACGGGCGGGCGCTGCTCATGGGAGTATGCCGTAACCGTCACGAACGGAATGCCGCGCGACAACAGCTCCTCCGCCACCGGCTCCGAGGTTTGCCCTTTGCCGAGATGCACGTCGAGAATCGCGGCATCGCAGCCGGATTGAGCGAGCAGCGAGAGTGCGCGCGCCGCGGATGCCGCCCGCCCGGCCACAGAAAAGCCGGCACGCTCCAAATGCTGGGCCAGGTCGAGCGCCAGCAAGGCGTCATCCTCTACGATCAAAATGCGTGACAACCCGCTATCCCTCGCCCGTCAAGCCGGCACGCCGCTTCCGCTGCCTTCCCAGCCCTGCTCCAGCACGTTGCGCGCCGGGCATGACAGGTGCCATTCTACTCCGGCCGGCGGGAACTTGTAGGTAACTTCTGCGTCAAGTTGCGATTGGGGCACTTGAGTGATGACCTTCGTGCCGAAGCCGCAACTGTGCGGCTCTGTCACCGCGGGGCCTCCGCTTTCGGTCCAGCTCAGATGGAACGTGGCACTGGCGCCGCTGCCCCCGGCGCCCCACGCGATCCTCACCTTGCCTGAGTCATTCGAAAGCGCGCCGTACTTGCCGGCATTGGTGGCAAGCTCGTGCAGGGCCATGGCGATAGGCTGCGCCGCCTCGGCGGCGACGGGCAGGGCGGGGCCATCGATCGCGATGCGCTTGCCTATGAAGCCTTCGAAATGTGCGAGCTGCGTGCGCACCAGATCTTCGAGGCCGATGTTCTGCCATTGGCTCTTGACCAGCAGGTCCTGATTGGCGGCCAGCGCCTGGAGCCGCTCGGAGAAGCGGGCGATGAAATCGCCCCTGCCGGACGCCGCCGTTTGAGACGCGATGGCCTGCACGACGCTCAGCATGTTCTTGGCGCGGTGATTGACCTCGCGCAGGAGAAGGCGCACCTGCTCCTCGCGCTTCCGGCTTTCGCCGATGTCGCGCACGATGCCGGTGAAATAGTGCTTGCCGCCCGCCTGCCAGGCGGCGACGGCTAGGCTCGCCGGGAACAGCTTGCCGTCCTTGCGGCGGCAATCGACCTCGCGGCCCCTCCCGATGATGCGGGCCTCTCCGGTGCGCAGGTAAGCCTTTATGCTGCCGGTATGACTGGAGCTGTAAGGCTCCGGCATGAGCAATGAGACATTGCGGCCCACGATTTCTTCCGGCCTGTAGCCGAAAATGCGCTCCGTGGCCGGATTGGCGGATCGCACGATGCCCTCCTCATCGATCACGANNGCTCGCGCTGGAGGCGCAGGCGGATTTCGCGCCTCAAGGAAAGTGCCCAGGCCAGCAGGACGAGCGCGATCCCCGATGGGAGCCCCACCCACCAGGCAAGCTTTCCGATTTCGAAAAGCGGCGGCCCGGCAGCCTGTGCCGGAGCGGCAAGGCAGGCCAGCAGCAAAAGGAGCAAGGCCGGCGCCGCCAGGGAAGCCGCGCGCCGTGGTTTCAGTCCCGCATCCGATACGGCTCCAGGCCTTTGAAGCCAGCCCAAGCCCAAACCGTTATCGACACGCACGCGGCCTGGAATGTCCGCCATTGCGCCTCCCATGCGCTCCGCCAGGCAAAGTATCTTGCCGGACTTAAGCATCACAATAAGGAATTAGGCTGAAACAATATATTGCAAGGGCAGAGGAGGCGCGGAATGAGCCCGGCGAAGGAAGCGATGGCGCGGTTTCGGCCGTCCGCCTGACTCCATGCAAACGCTGCCGGTCCGGGTTTTGTCAGGCCCGCTCTCATAGGCTGCGGCATCCATGGCAAAAATTGCGGCGGCCATGGCGTGTGTTACCAACATGGCGGGTGTAAAGAGTGTAAACTCTTGTGCTTGCACCATATATTAAAAAAGCGCTCCGCCGTAATATTTCGGCATTAGGGTGAGTCTGTTTGCTGTATTTGGAGGCTTGTCGATGAAACTAACGCATCTGATCGGTGCCGCGGCCATAACACTCGGATTATCCACTGGGGCGCAGGCGGGGGCCATGCCCAGCTTCGGCGATGCGGTAGCAGTGCAGTCGAACGGTGCCGCGGTGCTGACCGGGGGGCATGGCGGGCACGGAGGTCACGGAGGGCCTGGGGGGATGCATTTCAGCCCCGGCGGCGGGCATTTCAGCCATGGCGGCCCGCATTTTAGCCCCAGCGGCCCGTATGTGTACCGTGGCGGGCACGTCAACCCCGGCGGCGCATATGTGTACCGTGGCCGTGCGCATATCAACCGTTTTGCCGGTCCGGGCTTTGGGCCAAGGCATTCGGGCGCGGGGCAATGGAGCGGCCGGCAATGGAGCCACCATCGTCACCGCCATTGGCGGAACTACGGATACTGGTGGGGCGGTCCGGACTATTATTGGGGAGGCAGCTGCTACGGTAACTGCCTCGCCGCCGGATACAGTTCCAGTTACTGTAGTGCCCACGCCGACGATTTTTGCTGGTAATCCGCCAGTTGCCAGCCAGGGCCACGGAAGCGGCTCTGGCATCGGCCGCGCCCGCGCCAACCGTTTACCCGGAGTTGCCGGAAAAATGAGGTAGCCCAACGCCGGCCAGGCAATAAACAGCGCGGATAATCCGATCCCGCCCGCTGCTTTAGCCTGGCACCCTGCCGGACTTAACACGCGACGGCGGCAGGGGCTAGAATCACCGTGGGCCGGCGCAATTGGCCTGGTGGCGTTGGAAAAGGGATGGGCCGGTCCGATTTTAGGGGCACGCGGCTGCCTGCCATTGCCCGGGTGCATCGCGGCCCGATCGCCCCCCTGGCCCAACCCCTCGCGGATTCAGCTGCCACACTGAGCAAGCAATTATGAAAAACCGGGAAAATAGGGCAAATTTGAACTTGACGGGGGCCGCGGCTGCACCTATTTTCCGCACACTCTGGCGGCAAGCCGTAAGCTTACTTTTCGCGCACCGAGCGCGTTGCCTGCTTAAACACTGCCGCAAAGAAACCGGATACAGCATTGTATGGGGTGGGGGAAGCATCAGCTTCCGGTCATCTCATTTTTCGTCATTGGTCTGGACTTTCGTTCCTGGCCGTGCCGTTCATTTTTGGAAGCGTCGATGCCAACGATACAGCAGTTGATCCGCAAGCCGCGCGTCGCGCCGGTAAAGCGAAACAAAGTGCCGGCGATGACGGAATGCCCGCAGAAGCGTGGCGTTTGCACGCGCGTCTACACGACCACGCCAAAGAAGCCGAACTCGGCATTGCGGAAGGTCGCGCGCGTCCGCCTTACGAACGGCTTCGAGGTTACGAGCTACATCCCGGGTGAAGGCCATAACCTTCAGGANNCGCGGCGTGCTCGACACGCAGGGCGTTGCCAAGCGCAGGCAGCGCCGTTCGAAGTATGGCGCGAAGCGGCCGAAGTAGGGTTGAGGAAAGAAGAGCATGTCACGGCGGCATAGAGCTGAGAAGCGTGAGATCATCCCGGACCCGAAGTACGGCGATGTCGTTATCACGAAATTTATGAATAGCCTGATGTTCGAGGGCAAGAAGTCCGCGGCCGAAAGTATCGTCTACGGCGCGCTAGGCCGCATCGAGCAGAAGGCGAAGCGCGATGGGTTGGAGCTTTTTCACGAAGCGCTGACTAACGTTAAGCCTGCGATCGAGGTGCGTTCCCGCCGTGTTGGCGGCGCCACCTATCAGGTGCCGGTGGAGGTCCGCAACGACCGCCGTCAAGCGCTCGCCATCCGCTGGATCATCACGGCGGCCCGCGCACGTAACGAGAACACGATGGAAGAGAGGCTTTCGGGCGAGTTGCTCGATGCCGCAAACAACCGCGGAACCGCGGTGAAGAAACGCGAAGATACGCACAAGATGGCTGAGGCCAACCGGGCGTTCTCGCATTACCGATGGTAGAGTTTAAGAGGACGGCGAGGGCTTAAGTCATGGCGCGTCAGACCCCAATTGAAGACTATCGCAATATCGGCATCATGGCTCACATCGATGCCGGTAAGACGACCACGACCGAGCGGGTCCTGTACTATACCGGGAAGAGCCACAAGATCGGCGAGGTGCACGATGGCGCCGCGACGATGGACTGGATGGAGCAGGAGCAAGAGCGCGGTATCACGATTACGTCGGCCGCGACGACTGCCTTCTGGAAGGGCAAGCGGATCAACATCATCGACACGCCCGGCCACGTGGATTTCACCATCGAGGTGGAGCGCAGCTTGCGTGTGCTTGACGGCGCCGTAGCGCTTCTCGACGCCAACCAGGGCGTCGAGCCNNGATGGACAAGATCGGCGCCGACTTCTTCGATTGCGTGCGCTCGGTCATCGACCGCCTCGGCGCGAAGCCGCTTGTCATGCAGTTGCCGATTGGCGCGGAAAGCGACTTCAAGGGCATTGTCGATCTCGTCCGCATGAAGGGCGTGGTTTGGGACGAGGATACGCTTGGCGCGAGTTTTCGCGACATCGACATCCCCGCCGATCTCCTGGACAAGGCCAAGGAATATCGCGACAAGCTCGTCGAGATGGCCGTCGAGGTCGAGGACGAGGCTACGGAGGCTTACCTTGAGGGCAACGAGCCCGACGAGGCGAAGCTTAAGCAACTCGTCCGCAAGGGCACGATCAACAGCAACTTCTATCCCCTGTTCTGCGGGTCCGCCTTCAAGAATAAGGGCGTGCAGCCGCTGCTGGATGGTGTGCTCGACTATCTGCCGTCTCCGGCAGACGTTCGGCCGATCAAGGCAATCGACGTGAAGACCGGCGAGGAGACCGTGCGCAAGTCCGCGGACGACCAGCCGCTCGCGATGCTTGCCTTCAAAATCATGAACGACCCCTTCGTCGGTTCGCTCACCTTCTGCCGGATCTACTCGGGCAAGGTTGAAACGGGCATGCAGCTCATCAACACCGTGAAGGACAAGAAAGAGCGTATCGGCCGCATGCTGTTGATGCATGCGAACAGCCGGGAGGACATCAAAGAGGCGTATGCGGGCGACATCGTTGCCATCGCATCGCTGAAAGACGTCGTCACGGGTGACACGCTGTGCGATCCGAGCAAGCCTGTGATCCTTGAGCGCATGGAGTTCCCCGATCCTGTGATCGAGGTCGCCGTGGAGCCCAAGACCAAGGCCGACCAGGANNGATCGCATGAAGCGCGAGTTCAAGGTGGAAGCGACAGTCGGTGCGCCGCAAGTCGCCTATCGCGAGACGATCACGCGGAAGCAGGAAGTGGATTACACCCACAAGAAACAAACCGGCGGTACCGGCCAGTTCGCGCGCGTCAAGCTGGTGCTTGAGCCGCAGGAGCAGGGTGCGGGTTTCACGTTCGAAAGCAAGGTCGTGGGCGGTTCGGTTCCGAAGGAATATGTTCCCGGCGTCGAGAAGGGCGTGAAGAGCGTGCTGGACAACGGCGTGCTCGCGGGCTTCCCGATGCTCGACCTCAAGGTCTCGCTCATAGACGGCGCCTACCACGAGGTGGACTCGAGTGCGCTCGCCTTCGAAATTGCTTCGCGGGCTGCTTTCCGCGAGGCGGCTCAGAAGGCCGGCCCGAAGCTGCTTGAGCCGATAATGAAGGTCGAGGTGGTGTCGCCCGAGGACTATGTTGGCGGCGTTATCGGCGACCTGACAAGCCGCCGCGGCCAAATCCTGGGCCAGGAGATGCGCGGTAATGCCACCGTCATCAACTCCATGGTGCCGCTGGCGAACATGTTTGGATATGTGAACACGCTCAGGTCCATGAGCCAGGGCCGCGCGCAGTTCACCATGCAGTTCGACCACTATGCGCAAGTTCCGCAGAACGTGGCGGAAGAGGTTCAGGCGAAATTCGCCTGATTTGTGTTCAACCGGAAGCAAGCAGGTGCTTTTACCGGTTCTAGTCTCTAGACCGGCCTAAAGAGGAAGACGGAGAGCCAGATGGCCAAGGAAAAATTCTCGCGCACGAAGCCGCATCTGAACATCGGGACTATCGGTCACGTCGACCACGGTAAGACGTCGTTGACGGCTGCGATTACGAAAGTGCTGGCTGCAACCGGCGGCGCGAAATACACGGCCTACGACCAAATCGATAAGGCCCCCGAGGAGAAGGCTCGCGGTATCACGATCTCGACCGCTCACGTGGAATACGAGACGCCGAACCGCCATTACGCGCACGTCGACTGCCCAGGTCACGCCGACTACGTGAAGAACATGATTACCGGCGCCGCTCAGATGGATGGCGCGATTCTCGTCGTGTCCGCCGCCGACGGCCC
>PMBZ01000050.1 GCA_003153975.1 Hyphomicrobiales bacterium | reverse complement strand
ATGGCGCAGAAGGCCGAGGAATACGGTTCGCACGACAAGACCTTCGAAATTGCGGCGAATGGCACGGTCCGGGCTGTCGATGCGTCCGGCAACGTGCTGCTGGAGCAGCCGGTCGAGGCGGGCGATATCTTCCGCATGTGCCAGGTGAAGGACGCGCCCATCCAGGACTGGGTGAAGCTCGCCGTCACCCGCGCCCGGCTCAGCAATACGCCCGCCATCTTCTGGCTGGACAAGAACCGCGGGCACGATGCGCAGATCGTCGCCAAGGTGGAGCGCTATCTGAAGGACCACGACACGGCCGGCCTCGACATCCGCATCATGACGCCGGAGGATGCCACGCAGTTCTCGCTCGACCGCATCCGCAAAGGGCAGGACACGATCTCGGTCACGGGCAACGTGCTGCGCGACTACCTCACNNGAACTGGGCACCAGCGCCAAGATGCTCTCCATCGTGCCCCTGATGGATGGCGGCGGACTGTTCGAGACGGGTGCCGGCGGCTCGGCGCCGAAGCACGTGCAGCAGTTCCAGGAGGAAGGCTATCTGCGCTGGGATTCGCTGGGCGAGTTCCTGGCGCTGGGCGTATCGCTCGAACACCTGGCCCATGCTTACAAGAACGGAAAGGCCAAGGTGCTGGCGGAGACGCTGGATCAAGCCAACGCCAAGATCCTCGAAAACAATCGCTCGCCTGCCCGTAAAGTGGGTGAGATCGACAATCGCGGCAGCCATTTCTATCTGGCTATGTACTGGGCGCAGGCGTTGGCCGCTCAGACCGGGGATCTGGAGCTGCGGGCGCGTTTCGCACCGCTCGCCCAGACACTCACGGAGAACGAGGCGAAAATCAACGCCGAGCTGATCGGGTCCCAGGGCAAGCCGCAGGATACGGGCGGCTATTACCTGCCGGATTTTGAGAAGACATCCAGCGCCATGCGTCCCAGCGCTACGTTCAACGCGGCGCTGGCTACCCTGTCATAAGGATTATTGACTGGCGGGGAATGGTCACGAATTAAGAGCAACAGCCGTTCCCCCCAACTTTAAAGGATGTGACGATGCTGGAATCATATCGCGCCCATGTCGCAGAACGCGCAGGGCAGGGCATTCCGCCGCTGCCGCTGACCCCGCAGCAAACCGCCGGGCTGGTTGAGCTTTTGAAGAATCCGCCAGCGGGCGAGGAAGCCTATCTTGTTGACCACATCACGAACCGCGTGCCGGCGGGCGTGGACGACGCGGCCAAGGTCAAGGCCGAATTCCTGGCGAAGGTCGCGAAGGGCGAGGAAGCCTGCCCGCTGATCTCCAAGGTCCGGGCAACCGAGCTGCTCGGCACCATGCTGGGCGGCTTCAACATCAAGCCCTTGATCGATCTTTTGTCCTGCGGTGAATGCGGGGCGGCGGCCACGCAGGCCCTGAAGCACACGCTGTTGATGTTCGACTACTTCAACGACGTGAAGGCGCTGGCCGAATCCGGCAACGCGAACGCCAAGGCGGTCATGCAGTCCTGGGCCGATGCCGAGTGGTTCACCTCGCGCGCCGGCGTGCCGGAGAGCCTCACCGTCACCGTGTTCAAGGTCACGGGCGAGACCAACACCGACGATCTGTCGCCGGCGCCCGACGCCTGGAGCCGCCCGGACATTCCGCTGCATGCGCTCGCCATGCTCAAGAACGCGCGCCCCGGCATCGAGCCGGATCAGCCGGGCAAGGTTGGCCCGCTCAAGCTGCTCGAAACGCTGCGCGCCAAGGGGCATCTGGTCGCTTACGTCGGCGACGTGGTCGGCACCGGNNAGGACATTCCCTGCGTGCCGAACAAGCGCTTCGGCGGCGTCTGCCTCGGAGCCAAGATCGCGCCGATCTTCTTCAACACCATGGAGGACGCGGGCGCGCTCCCGATCGAACTCGATGTCTCCAAGATGGAGATGGGCGACGTAGTCGAGCTGCGCCCCATCGAAGGCAAGGCGCTGAAGGACGGGCAGGTTATCGCCGAGTTCAAGGTCAAGTCGGACGTGATTTTCGACGAGGTCCGGGCTGGCGGGCGCATTCCGCTGATCGTCGGCCGCGCCCTCACCTCCAAGGCGCGCGCGGCACTTGGCCTGCCGGCCTCGACGCTGTTCCGTTTGCCCGCCCAGCCGGCCGATACCGGCAAGGGATACACGCTCGCACAAAAAATGGTCGGCCGCGCCTGCTGTTTGCCCGAGGGCAAGGGCGTGCGTCCCGGCGCCTATTGCGAGCCCAGGATGACCACCGTCGGCTCGCAGGACACCACCGGCCCGATGACNNGCGACGAGATGAAAGACCTCGCCTGCATGGGTTTCTCCGCCGATCTGGTGATGCAGTCCTTCTGCCACACGGCGGCCTATCCGAAGGCGGTGGACATCAAAACCCACGCGACCCTGCCGGGCTTCATTTCCAATCGCGGCGGCGTCTCCCTGCGCCCCGGCGACGGCGTGATCCATTCCTGGCTCAACCGCATGCTGCTGCCAGATACGGTGGGCACCGGCGGCGACTCCCATACCCGCTTCCCGCTGGGCATTTCCTTCCCCGCCGGCTCCGGCTTGGTTGCCTTCGCCGCCGCCACCGGCATGATGCCGCTCGACATGCCGGAATCGGTGCTGGTGCGCTTCAAGGGCACGCTGCAGCCGGGCATCACGCTGCGCGACCTCGTTAACGCCATACCCTATGTGGCGATCCAGCGCGGCCTGCTGACCGTCGAGAAGAAGGGTAAGAAGAACATCTTCTCGGGCGTCATCCTGGAAATCGAGGGCCTGGAAAACCTGAAGGTGGAGCAGGCGTTCGAGCTGGCCAACGCTTCGGCCGAGCGCTCGGCCGCGGCGTCCACCGTGAAGCTCGGCAAGGAGCCCGTGATCGAGTACACGCGCTCGAACGTGGCGCTCCTCAAGTGGCTGGCCGCCAACGGTTATCAGGATCGTCACACGCTCGAACGGCGCATCGCCGCCATGGAAGCCTGGCTTGCCGATCCCAAGCTCCTCGAAGCGGACGCGGACGCCGAATATGCGGCCGTGTTCGAGATCGACATGAGCGAGATCAAGGAGCCGATCGTCGCCTGCCCGAACGATCCGGACGACGTGAAGCTCCTGTCCCAGGTGGCCGGCGAGAAGATCGACGAGGTCTTCATCGGCAGCTGCATGACCAATATCGGTCACTTCCGCGCCGCGAGCGCCTTGCTCGCGGGCAAGACCGACATGCCGGCGCGGCTCTGGATGGCACCGCCGACCAAGATGGACCAGATGGTGCTCAGGGAAGAGGGCGTCTACGGCGTCCTCGGCATGGCCGGCGCCCGCATCGAGATCCCGGGCTGCTCGCTGTGCATGGGCAACCAGGCCCAGGTCCGCAAAGGGACGACGGCGATGTCGACCTCGACGCGCAACTTTCCGAACCGCCTGGGGCTCGACACCCGCGTCTATCTGGGCTCGGCGGAACTGGCGGCGGTATGCGCGCTTCTCGGCCGCATCCCGACGTCCGCCGAGTACATGGAGCAAATGGCGGCCATCAGCGGGAAGGCCTCCGGCATCTACCGCTACATGAACTTCGACCAGATCGCGGAGTTTAAAGACGCCGCGGCATAGATCGCGGCCTGACAACAGGGGGTAACGCGGCGGAGATCGCGGCCCCGCACAACTTGCGCTCAAGTAGCCCGGCGGGCGGTAGCGCAAATAAACTTGCGCTTGATCGGCCCGAAGGGCTGCAGCGCCGGCAAACCTGCGCTCAAGTAGCGCGAAGCGCGGTAGCGCCAACAAAATGTAAACGTTAAGGAGCCACGGATAAGGATGGAAACGCAAACTGGCAACAAGCCGCACGAAGAGGAGGGCAAGCGCCAGCGCGTGCAGGCGAACATGGTCAACGTGTACATCATGGGCAAGCGCCACGTTGTGCCCGAGCATGCCACGATCATGCGCGCCATCGAATATGCCGGCCATCAGATCATCCGCGGCGCTGGCTGCCGCGAAGGATTCTGCGGCGCCTGCGGCACCATCTACCGGCTCCCTGGCGACTACAAGCTCCATACCGGGCTTGCTTGCACCACGCTCGTCAAGGAAGGGATGTCGCTCACGCAGATCCCCTCCGTGCCGATGGAGAAAAGGGTCTACGACCTGGAGAAGCTCAGGCCCAACGTGGCCGCGATCCAGCAGGTCTATCCCGTCACCTTCCGCTGCGTCGCCTGCGGCACCTGCAGCAAGACCTGCCCGCAGAAGCTGCCGGTGATGGACTACATCCAGGCGGCCATGCGCGGCGACATCGCTACGGTGGCGGACATCGCTTTCGACTGCGTCGCCTGCGGCCTGTGCGCGCTGCGCTGCCCGGCCGAGATCATCCAGCACGAGGTCGGCATCCTCGCCAAGCGCCTGACCGGCCGCTACCTGCGCAAGGAAAGCAAGGAACTCGACGACAGGATCGTGGAAGTTCGCTCCCGCAAGTTCGACGCCGAATATGCCGAGCTTATGGTCATGGAGGGCGCTGCCTTGAGCAAGCTCTACTACGCACGCGACATGGAGCCATGAGCGCGCCATTGTCATCGCGAGGCGCCGAAGGCGCCGTGGCGATCCAGATACTAGCGCAGCACCCCTGGCTTCTGGATTGCTTCGCTTCGCTCGCCATGACGGGGCAAGACTACAGGCGGCAAATAACAAGCAGTTTCCCGGGAGTGAATCATGTATCCTGACTACCTCGCAGATATGCTCAAACTGGTGGAGCGGAGCCGTCCCCGCCGGCTTGACCTGGCTCTAAGCGGTAAGCCCGTCTATCCGCCGATGAACGCTGAAGAGCGGAAGGATGTGCTGTCCAAGTACCACCCGGACTTCACGCAGGGCGCCAAGCGCGCCATCCGCGTCGGCCCCAATCGCGGCGAGGAGCTGACCACCGAGGTTGCGGACATCCTGGAAGCCCATTCGATGGTCGAGCCCAAGCTGATGGACATCCATCTGCAGGAGCCCGACTACGAGACCGACCTGCTCATCATCGGCGGCGGCGGTGCCGGCTGCTGGGCTGCTATCGAGGCGGCACGCCGGGGCGTCAAGTCGCTGATCGCCACCAAGCTGCGCATGGGCGACGCCAACACCATGATGTCCGAGGGCGGCATGCAAGCCGCCGTCTCCCGCACGGACTCGCCAACGCGCCACTACCTGGACGCCATCGGCGGCGGCCACTTCGAGAACGTGCCCGAGCTGGTGCGTGTGCTGACCGAGGACGCGCCGGAGGTGGTGCGCGAGCTTGAGAACCTGGGCGTCATCTGGGACAAGGGAGAAGACGGCACCATGCAGGTGCTGCATGGCGGCGGCACTTCGCGCAAGCGCATGGTTTCCTGCCGCGACCTGATCGGTGCCACCATCATGCGCACGCTCATGGACGAGGTGAAGAACCACCCGGACATGATCTCGATCCGCGAGTTCGAGCCGGCGGTGGAACTGATCCTCGACGACCAGGGCCAGTGCGCCGGCGCCGTTCTCTACAGCCTCGACACCGAGCAGTTCCTGACCGTCAAGGCCAAGTCGACCATCATCACCACGGGCGGCTACGGCCGCCTGCACATCCAGGGCTTCGCCACGACCAATCACTACGGCGCCACCGGCGACGGCCTGGTCATGGCCTACCGGGCCGGCGCCAGCCTCAAGTTCATGGACTCGGTGCAGTATCATCCGACCGGCGCGGTGTTTCCCGAGCAGATCGCCGGCTTCCTCATCACCGAAAAGATACGCGGCGCGGGCGGCCAGCCTCTCAACAAGCATGGCGAGCTGTTCGTTTTCCCGCGCGAGCCGCGCGACATCGAAAGCGCGGCGATCATCCGCGAGTGCAGCGAGGACCGGAACAACGGTATCGAGACTTACGCCGGCCGCTCCGGCGTGTGGCTCGACTCGCCGATTATCGACCTGATCCACGGCGAGGGCTACACGCGGCACCAGTTCCCTGGCATGTGCCGCCAGTTCGACCGCTTCGGCATCGACATCACGAAGCTGCCGATGCTNNTGCGAGACCAGCATTCCCGGCCTCTATGTCGCCGGCGAAGCCTCCGGCGGCGTTCACGGCCGCAACCGCCTGATGGGCAACTCAGTGCTCGACTATAACGTCTTCGGCCGCCGTGCGGGAAACCACGCCAGCGAGTACGCCAAGAAGGCGAAAGTCGGCAAGTTGAGCCTCAAGCACGTCGAAGGCCATGCAGGGGAGCTTGTGAAGGAAGGCATCGAAACCGATCTCGTCTCGCCGCTGATCCTGCCCTCCTACACACCGGAGGACGTGAAGATCCAGCAGCTTGCCCGCCTCGGCAACATACCGGCCCGGCATTCGATGCTTCGCAGCCGGTTTACCCCCGGCGAGGCCAAGACCCATCTGACATCGACGCGCGGGTGACCTCATGAGTGTATATGTTTCCCGCGAGCCTGCCTCCGAGGCCTTCACCGCAAAGATCGAGAGCCTGAGCGGGCAGGATTTGCTCGCCTGCTACCAGTGCGGCAAGTGCTNNAAGTTCATGGACATCCTGCCGAACCAGATCATCCGCTACGCCCAGCTAGGCCTTGAGGAAACGCTGCTTGCCTCGAACGCCATCTGGCTGTGCGTGTCCTGCTACACATGCAATACCCGCTGCCCCAAGGGCGTAAAAATCGCCGAGGTCGTCGAGGCCGTGCGGCGGGTCATGCTGCGCGCCCGCCAGGATCACCTCGACGTGCGCGAACTGGAGCCGGAAGCCCTGGCGGAATTGCCGCCCATCGCGCTTATCGGCAGCATGCGGAAGTTCACGTCGTAAACGTGCACTGAGGCTGGCCGCATGAATTATTGTGCAGCGCACACCCACGGAGGTTGTGCGCTGCTTGGCTTACTGAGCACTTGGTGTATTTTCGGATGAGCGAAAGAGCTGGTAGCGGCAATTTGCCTCGCTCCAAAGGGGCTTTTGGGGCATGGGCTCGCCTAATGTCCAATACGTTTCGCACTTGCACATTTCGCAAACTTTTAGGAAGAACGACGAAGCACCACGCGGATCGGTCACGCCGCAATGAAAATCGGATGATGCAAATGAATGTGAAGTACCCGGGCGTCCCTAGCGTTATTCATGGCAACGGGGCGGTTGCCGAGGTTATGTCGCAGGTTTGCGGCGGCGTTATCGGCTATCCGATCACGCCCTCCACGGAGATATCGGAAATCTATGAGGCGTTCCGCGCCGGCGGCGGCATGAACGTCTGGGGCAAGCACCCCTTCTTTTTCGAGCCGGAAGGCGAGCATTCCGCGCAGTCGGGCGCGCTGGGCGCGGCACTGACGGGCGGAAAGTACATTTCCAACGCCTCGTCCAGCCAGGGCATCCTGTACGGCCTCGAGTCCCACTACGTGACCGTCGGCAAGAAGGTTGGCGGCTTCGTTCTGCACATCGCGGCGCGCGTCGTCTCCAGGCACTCGCTCAACGTGATGGCGGGGCATGACGACGTTTATGCGCTCCTGCCATCCGGCTACACGATCCTGTTCGGCTCGAACCCGCAGGAAGCCGCCGATCTGGCCGCGATCTCCTACAAAGTGGCAACGATGTCGCTGATCCCCGTGGCGAACGTCATGGACGGCTTTGCCACCAGCCACATGCTGAGCGAAGCGATGATGCCCGAGGCGGAACTGCTCAAGGAATTCCTGGGCGATCCGGAGGGGCGCATCGCGGCGCCAACCGTGGCGCAGGAAATGCTGTTCGGCGCCAAGGGCCGCGTGTTCCAGCTCCGCCAGTATCTCAGCCGCCGCGCGGGCGATATCGCACCTGCGAACATGGCGGCGCTCAACGCTCACCTCGACGCCAATGCCGAGTCCATCGAGCGCGACAATTCCGGCGCGCTGCTCGGCGCAACGCTTGGCTGGATACCGGAGACGCTGCACGGCCAGTGGCGGCGGCAGTGGCTCAACGCCTACGAGAAGGGCACACGCCAGCGCGTGCCCGCGCTTGTCGATCCTCAGAACCCCGGCCTTACCGGCGGCGTGCAGAACCAGCCGGACTTCCAGGCGGGCAGCGCCGATCACCGCACCCACTTCGCCAACGACGTGCCGCGCTTCGTCCGCGAGGCCATGCGCGAATATAGCGAGCTGACCGGGCGCAGCTATTCGCCGGTGAAGACCTTCCTCTGCGACGACGCCGAAACCGTGCTTATCGGCCTTGGCTCCGTCACCGACGACGCCGAGGCGGTCGCCACCTATCTGCGCAGCCAGGGCAAGAAGGTTGGCGTGGTTTCCATTAAGCTCATGCAGCCCTTCCCGGAAGCCGAGCTTGTGGCGGCGATCAAGGGCAAGAAGGCCGTGACGGTGCTGGAGCGCTGCGATTCCACTTCGCTGACCGGCATGGTGACGCAGGCGCTGTTCAAGGCGCGCGAGAACGCGGGCGGAGAGTTCTATCCCGGCATTCCGGCGATCGACGCGCAGCCGCGGATCACGACGGCGATTTTCGGCCTGGGCGCGCACGATCTGCAGCCGCGCCATCTGGTGGCCGCGTTCAAGAACATGGACAATCCGAAGGGCGCGCCGCTCGTCTATCTCGGCTCGCAATTCTTCGCCAAGACACCTTCGCCGCGCCTCGCCGATTTGCAGGCAAAGCTCAAGGCCGCCTATCCGGAAACCGAGTTGATGGCCCTGGAGACGGAGGCGAACCCGGCGCTGCTGCCGGCATCGGCATTCCGCGTGCGGTTCCACTCGGTGGGTGGCTACGGCACCATCGCCACCGGCAAGCTTTTGACCGACATCCTGGCCGGCGTGCTGGAGCTGCGTTCCAAGGCCGCGCCGAAATACGGCTCCGAGAAGAGCGGCGCGCCGACCAACTACTACATCACGCTTAGCCCTGAGCCGGTCAAGATCACCAACGCCGAGCTTGAAGACGTGGAAATCGTGCTGTCGCCGGACCACAAGGTGTTCAGCCATACCAATCCGCTGAATGGCTTGGTGCAGGGTGGCACGTTCATCCTGCAATCGAGCCTCCCGCCGCTCGAAGCGTGGCGTGCGCTACCCGCGCATGCGCGCAAGACGATCCGCGACAAGAGCGTTAACTTCTTCGTCATCGACGCCTTCGCCGTGGCCAAGAAGCATGCGCCGACCGAGGATCTGCAAACCCGCATGATGGGCATCGCCTTCATCGGCGCGGTGTGCGGCCATGTGGAGCGCGTGACGGCCGGTGGCCACGCGGACGCGATGCTTGAGAAGATCCGCCAGCAGATCGCCAAGAAGTTCGGCGCCAAGGGTGGCGAAATCGTCGAAGGCAACATGGCGGTGATCCGCGATGGCCTGCAGGCGGTGCAGAAGGTCAACTATAACGATGCGGCCTTCGCCGATGGCACGGCCGATGCAGGCGCCAAGGCGGGCCGCACCGTGCTCCTGTCGGCCGCCGTTTCGGGCGTCAGCGGGCTGGCGGCCAGCGCGCGCTTCCTCGATGCCGAGTACTACGAGGACACAGTTGCCAGCCACTTCCGTGCGGGCACCATCGCCGAGGCGCCGGTCCTGCCGGGTACGGGCATGTTCATGCCAGTCGGCAGTGCAGCTTACAAGGACAAGGGCCTGTTCCGGCGCACCGTGCCGGAGTTCAAGGCCGATCTCTGCGGCGGCTGCCTCGACTGCGCCGTCGTCTGCCCGGACGCGGCGATCCCGAACACGATCCACGCCATCCCGGACCTCTTGGCAACCGCGCTGAAGACGCTGGACCTGCCGGAGGCACGCCGCGAGGCTGTGCGCCAGGCTTTCCCGGCCGTGGACAGCGCGGTCCGCGAGGCCTATCGCAAGGTCAAGAAGGGCGCGACCCTGTTCCACCAGCAGGTGGCCGAGGTGGCGGGCGGCGTTGCCGGCGGCAATGCCGAGCTTGCCTCCGACCTTGCCAAGCTGGCCCAGGCGCTGTCGGTGTTCCCGGTCTCCAAGACCAAGGGGTTCTTCGACAACGTGGAGAAGTCCGAAGCGGGCAGCGGCGGACTGTACGCGGTCACCATCGACCCGTGGAAGTGCAGCGGCTGCCTTGAGTGCATCGAGGTTTGCGGCCCAGGCGCGCTTGTGGAGCGCGAGCAGACGCCGGAGCTTCTGGACGCGATGCAGGCCGGCTTCGAGTTCCTGAACCAAACGCCGGGCACGCCGGAGCGCTTCTATGAGGGCGCCACGGGACCGGGTGGCAAGACCCCGCGCCTCGTGCTCGACCTCAAGAACTACTACGCCGTTACCGGCGGCCACGGCGCTTGCCGGGGCTGCGGCGAGGTGACTGCCATCCGCATGGTGCTCGCAACCAATCGCGCCATCCACGGCGAGCGGAACAAGAAGCACATCCAGGAACTCGAAAGCCTGATCGGGCAGCTGAACGCGAAGCGCGCAAGCGTTGGCACGGCCGATCCCGCCCGCGCCGGCCGTATGGCGAAAACGGTGGAGGCGCTGGAGCGGCGGCTGTACCGGCTGGAAAGCGGCCCCACCGGCAAAGGCGCCTCCAGCGCTGTGATTGCCAACTCGACCGGGTGCAGCAGCGTGTACGCCTCGACGTTCCCGTTCAACCCGTACACCGATCCGTGGGTGAATAGCCTGTTCCAGGACGCGCAGCCGCTGGCCAAGGGCATCTTCGAGGGCCTGACCGCGACGGCGCTGGAGGATTTCCGCGCCCTGCGCATGGCCAAGCTCGACCTTGAGGACGCCTATAACCCGGCGGTACACGATAAGTTCTTCCGGTATTTCAGCTGGACGCAGTTCACGGAGGAGGAGCTGGCGCTCTTGCCGGCGGTGTTCACCATCGGCGGCGACGGCGCGACCTACGACATCGGCTTCGGCGCGTTCTCCCGCGTGCTCGCCTCCAACACGCCGGTCAAGATCATCGTGCTGAACACTGGCGCCTACTCGAACACGGGCGGCCAGGCATCCACGGCCAGCTTTACCGCGCAGGACTCCGACCTGTCGCGTTATGGCGCGGCCCATGCCGGCAAGGA
>PMBZ01000224.1 GCA_003153975.1 Hyphomicrobiales bacterium | reverse complement strand
ATATTGCTGGTCGCCTTCTCGCGGCGGATGTGCTGTTCGCGCGTGGAGAGCGTCAGCACGAAGCCGCGCCGCCCGTCGCGGTCCACGGTCTGGCCGCAAAGCCTGCCCGGCATCTGCCGCACGAATTTCTGGCGGGTAGCGAACAGCCCGAGATATGGTCCGCCGAAATTGAGCCCGTTGCCGATGGATTGACCTTCCGCCACGACGATATCCGCGCCCATCGCGCCCGGCGATTTCAGCGCGCCGAAGGAAACAGCCTCCGTAACCACCACGACCAGCAGCGCGCCCGCCGCGTGCGCCTTCTCCGCGAGGCCCGAAAGATCGGCGACGCGGCCGAAGACATCCGGCATCTGCACCACGATGCAGGACGTATCCTTATCGCACTCCACCTCGAAACTCTTGGCGGGGTCCGCGGGGGCAGCCTCGACGCCGTTCCCGGAATAATGCGAAATCGTCTCGATCACGGCGCGGTAATGCGGATGCAAGCCGCCCGCCAGCGCCGCCTTCTTGCGCTTCGTCAGCCGGTGCGCCATCAGCACGGCCTCGGCCGCTGCCGTCGAGCCGTCGTACATCGAGGCGTTGGCGACCTCCATGCCGGTCAGCAGCGCCACCTGGCTCTGGAACTCGAACATATATTGCAGCGTGCCCTGCGCGATTTCCGGCTGATAGGGCGTGTAGGCGGTCAGGAACTCGGAGCGCTGAATGACGTGGTCCACGGTCGCGGGGACGTGGTGCTTGTAGGCGCCGCAGCCCGCGAAGAACGGAACCGAACCTGCGGACACGTTGCGCGCGGCGAGCGCGGAGAGTGCGCGCTCGACAGCCATTTCGCTCTTCGCGCGCGGCAGGTCCGGCAGCTCCTTCAAGAGCTTCGAAGCCGGCACATCGGCGAACAGCGCATCGGCGCCGGCAACGCCGATGGCGTCCAGCATCTCGCGCCGCGTGCCATCCGTGTGAGGAAGATAGCGCATTACTCGTCTTCCTCCTTGGCGTAGGCCAGATACTCGTCCCGGTCCATCAGGCCGGCAAGCTCGGAGGCGTCCGCGATCTTGATCTTGAAGAACCAGCCGGCACTTTCCGCGTCCTCGTTCACCAGCTCGGGCTTATCCTCAAGCGCTGGGTTGAACTCGGTAACGGTGCCGCTGACGGGCGTGTAAACGTCGCTCGCCGCCTTCACGGATTCGACCACGCCGGCGGACTCGCCCTTTTTCAGCTCCCTGCCCACGACCGGCATCTCGACGAAGGTGATATCGCCGAGCTTGTGCTGCGCGTTGTCCGTGATCCCGACCGTGCCGGTATCGCCGTCCACGGCAATGTATTCGTGATCCTTGGTGTATTTGACCTGGCTCATGTGCGTTTCCTTTGCTTAGGCCCGGCGGGCGTAGTTGTGAGGAACAAAGGGCATGGGAACGGTGCGGGCCGGCTGGGCCACGCCGCGGATTTCGACAGCAAGCTGCGTGCCGGGTTCAGCGAGGGCCGGGGGCACGTAGGCCATGGCGACCGAGGCCGCCGCCGTTGGCGTGAACGCGCCGCTCGTGACCTCGCCAACGATGTTTCCGCTCGTATCGGCGACCTTCATGTGGGTGCGTGCCGCCGCCCGGCCTTCGAGCTTGAGGCCAACGCGCAGGCGTGCGGGGCCTTCGGAAAGCTCAGCGATAATGCGCGCGGCGCCAGGGAAGCCGCCTTGCTCGCGCCGGCGCTTGCCGATGGAGAAGGCAAGCCCGGCCTCGACCGGCGATGTGGCTTCGTCCATGTCCTGGCCGTAAAGCGGCAGGCCCGCCTCAAGCCGCAGCGTGTCGCGCGCGCCAAGGCCGATGGGCAGAACCTCGGGCTCCGCGAGCAGTTGGCGGGCCAAGCTTTCGGCGGAAGCCGTTGGCACGGAGATTTCGAAGCCGTCCTCGCCCGTGTAACCGGAGCGCGAGATGAAAAGCGCCTCGGACTTCACGTGAAACACTCCGTGTTCCATGAAACACAAGCGCTCGACGCCGGGTATCAGGCGCGAGAGAACCGCCACGGCTTCCGGCCCTTGCAGGGCGAGCAGCGCGCGCTCGGGCTGCGGCGTAAGCGCGATGCCCGCCGGGAGCCCGGCGCGGATGTGCGCGAAATCGATCTCCTGGCGCGAGGCGTTCACGATCAGCGACAGGCCTTTGCCATCGGCGGTGCGCGTCACCATCAGGTCGTCAATCACGCCGCCCTGTTCGTTTACGAGCTGGGTGTAGCGGATGCGCCCCGGCTTCAGGCTGAGGATATCGGCGGGCGCCAGCGTCTCGACAGCCCTGGCCGCTGCTTCGAAATCCGGCGCTTCGAGCCGCGCCTGGCCCATGTGCGAAACGTCGAACAGACCGGCTGCGGCGCGCACATGGTTGTGCTCTTTGACAATGCCTGCCGCATATTGTAGCGGCATCTCGTAGCCCGCGAAGGGTACGAGCTTCGCGCCCAGTTCGCGGTGCAGCGCATTTAGAGCGGTCAGCCGCAGCTCCGCGCTCGAAGGATGTGTGGATTGAGGCTCGCTCATCATGGACCCGTGACGTTAAGGCATTCCGCTTGCGCGGCCCTGAGCCCCCTCTGTCACGGAACCTGAGAGAATTCGCCCGGGAGACGGGCCTACCCCTTCGGTGAGACGCCAGCTTGGCGGCTGCTTTCCAGAGTGCTGTCTTCGCGCGGTCCGTTTGCCTGAGAGTTTCCGGGGCGGTTGCTCCTTCGGCGCCAGCGATTGCCGATCTCTCCCGCACGAATCCATCAGCACGCCATAAGTCGCCCGGCAGAAGCGCGCTGTCAACCGCAGGCGTTGCCGCACTATCCAAGATTCACATCTTGTTGCGAGGGGACCGCTTTTTGCCAGTGGGATAGGACATGAAGCCTGGGCGGAATTACACAAGCGTGACACAAGTCGAAGCCCGTAATCAGTGGCATCCTATCTGTACAGCCTCTGAGAGATGGCGCGAGAGCTTCTGGGATATGGCAAGAATAAGGATCAAGCAGCGCTTGGCTCGCGTAAGCCCAGGTCATACGTCCATATGTGCCTATTCGGAGATCAAGAGGAGCCATCCGCGCAGCCCGTAATAGCTTCATCGAATGTTAACTTCGCCTGCTTCAACGATAATATTTAGGTTGACTGATCCATACTGGCGGAAACATCGGTGTAATCGGGTGGATTGCTGAATAGGTGGCCAACATACAGAAGTAGAGAAGATGGAAGCACCGAAAACTGGCATCTCAATAGCGGCCGTTATACCGCTGTATAATGGCTCTCCCTTCATTAGAGAATCGCTCGAAAGTGTGCTCGCTCAGACCGAGCCGGCCGACGAAATCATCGTGGTTAATGACGGCTCGACGGACGATGGTCCGGAGATTGTCAAGGAAATGGCTAAGAACCATCCTATCCGTCTGATTTCAAGGCCTAATGGAGGTATCGGCTCAGCACGTAATCACGGCATCGCTGAATGTAAAGCCACACACATAGCTCTTCTAGACCAGGACGACGTGTGGTACGAAGATCACCTCGCCACCCTCAAGCGTCCGTTTACTGGTGGTGAGGTCAGAAATTTAGGTTTGGTTTATGCCAACCTGGATCAGATTGACAGGGCGGGGCGGATGGTCATGCATTGCTGTCTCGACAGCGTTAGCCTCAGTCCTAAAACCTCATTGCTGAACTTGCTCCAGCGCGATCTGTTTATTTTGCCGGGAGCGTCTCTTTTCACAAAACAGGCGTTCGAGCGTGCTGGCCGTTTCGATGAACGGCTTTCAGGCTACGAGGACGACGACCTATTTTTGCGCATGTTCTCTGTCGGCTTCCGTAGTGTTTTTCTGCGGAAAAATTCGGTCACGAAATGGCGAATCTATCCAGGTTCAACGTCATTTAGCCCTCGCATGGCCAAGTCGAGGATGATATACTTCCGTAAACTCGTTGAAACTTACCACGATGACCCGGAGCTAAATCTCTATTTCATCAGGGAGGCAGCGGCCCCACGCTTCTTCAGCCTGCTGCGCTCTGAATTTATTGAAGGGATGCGCAAGCACGATCGGGCCAGGATGGATCAGGCTTGGTCGGATATCCAAGAGGTGCTCCCATTCATGCGCAACAGGATACAATGGCGGATGAAGATGGTCGCGCCGCTAATCAGCCTGCTTTACCTGACATCGTTTAGGAGCCTGACGCGGGGCCTCTTGAGCTTCGGAGGGCGCGGGCGGCGCAAGAAGCAGGCCAATTATCCCCATCCTGAAGAGTGAGTTTTCCACGCACGGTCGAGATACGGTTTTGAGACCGCGGCATTTGAACCATTGCAGAGAACGACGGGATGGCGCTGCAGCGAATGGCGCGATTACTGGCCTTGGGCTACCGGGGACGTTCCGGCATTGGCGAGTATGTAAGCATCCACCCGGAGGCCGACCGGCAGCTTAACGTCCGGATCGAGGTCGATCAGCACCTGCAACACCTTCATGTCCACCTTTTCCGAGGGCCGCCCGGTCTGAACGGCCTTCGCGCCGAAGCGCTGCGAAACGCGGAAAACCGAGCCGCCGAAGCGGCGGTTCGGAAACGCGTCGGCGGCAATCTCGACGCGCTGGCCGGCGGCCACGCGGCTGACATCGGTTTCGTCCACCTCCGCGCGCACTCTAAGCTTACGCAAGTCGCCAATGATCGCGATATGGGTCGGGTCCATGTTGGTGACGGCTTCACCCGTGACGCGCAGGCGCCGCAGCACGGTGCCTGCAACCGGCGAGCGGATGAGGGATTTGTCGAGCAGCGACTCTGCCAAGGCGACCTCGGCCTCGGCGAATACGACCTGGGCGCGCGCCCCCGCAATGTCCTCCGCACGCGTGCCGGCTTCGAGAAGCGCCAGCCTTTCGGCGGCGGTGGACTTTCGCGCCTCGCCCGCATTCAGCGCCGACCGTGCCAGGTCGAGCGCCGCTTCCGACGCCGTGCCGGTCTTGGCGAGGGGGGCCTTCCGGTCGAAGTCGCGGCGGGCAAGATCGTGGTTGGCTTCCATCTCCGCCAACATCGCGCGGGCTTGCCGCAACTCCTCCGGCCGCGGTCCATTGAGCGCCCTGTCAAGCTCGGCCTTCCTGAGCGCCAGGCCCGCGCGGGCCGACGCCAGCCGGGCAACCTGCTCGCTGTTCTCGACCACGGCGATAACCTGGTTGGCCGCGACGACATCGTTCTCCTCGACGCGCATCTCCTTGATGACGCCAATCACCTGGGAAGCGACGACATGCTCCTCGCCCGCCGGCTCGACGAGACCGGGAGCCGCAACCGCGTAGCGGGCGGCTTGGGCGCCGTTTGTGTCTCCGTTAGCAGCCGGCTGTGCCAATCCGGCGGAGGCGCCAAGTGTACAGGCGGCGATAAACGCCAGCACGAGCGCCGAGATGACGTTAGGTCGCGCGATGAACGGAGGGAATCTCCCCTCACCCTGTCCCTCTCCCCCTGGGAGAGGGGACGTTGTTGCACGCTCCGAGGACAATTCAGGGGTCCCTTCTCCCATGGGGAGAAGGACAGGATGAGGGGAGATTCGCTCGATCATGGCTACATCCGCTCGACATCCTCGCGTCCGCACCTTTTCGATCACCCTATCCTGGATCATGGCTTGTCTCCTGCGGTGGCGCCTGGCGGCGGCACGATCCGGCCATCCTCCAGGCGGACGATGCGGTCCGCGAGATGCACGATTCTCGGGTCGTGCGTCACCACGGCGACGGCGCGGCCAAACTCATGCGCAAGCATGCGGAACAGCTCCATCGCCTTGAGGCCATTCTCCGAATCGAGCGCGGCGGTCGGCTCGTCGGCCATCAGGATTTCGGGGCCGGCAGCAAGCGCGCGCGCAATGGCGACCCGCTGCTTCTGCCCGCTGCTAAGCTCGCCAGGATAGGCATCGAGCCGCTTCTCAAGGCCCACCAGCGTCAAAAGCTCACGGGCGCGGGCGCGCCCCGCCTCGATGTCGCTCCTTGCCAGATCGAACGCGACCAGGACGTTTTCCGTTGCGGTCAGCATGGGGAACAAGTTGTAGGCCTGGAACACAAACCCGAAGTGCTTGAGCCGCAACCTGCCCAGCTCGTCCTCGGACAAGTCCTCGATGGACTGGCCGTGCAGCAGGACTTCGCCTTCGGTTGGGTGAAGAAGGCAGCCCAGGATGTGAAGCAAGGTCGTCTTGCCGCTGCCGGACGGCCCCATGAGCAACAGCAGCTCGCCGCGCCGGATCTCGGCATCGACCGAATGCAGCGCCGTGAACGCAGTGGTTCCAGACCCGAAGGTGTGAGTAATGCCCGAGGCGGCGATAACAGGTTCCGTCATCGGAACACCTTCACGGGATCGATGGCGGTGACCTTGCCGAGCGATACCAGCGAAGCGGCGGCGCACATCAGCTCGATGACAATGCCAATGGCCAACGCCAGCCACCAGGTCATTTCGGGAGAGGCGCTGCTATCGCGGCCGAGGTAAACCAGAACCAGGGTAATCGAAATGCCCACGAGGTAGCCTAGAAACCCGCCAATGAGCGCCTGCTTGATGACGATGGCATAGAGATACCGGCGCGGCCCGCCCATTGCCCGGATGGTGGCGTATTCCGGCAGCCGGTCCATCGTGCTCGCGTACAGCGTCTGCGCCGCGATGACCACGCCCACGAAAAGCGCGAGCACCGCGCCGCTGATTACCGTAATCCCCGCCCCCGTCGAGAAGAGCCAGTAGTTGCGGCTGCGCTGGGAGAACTCCTCCGCGGTCAGCACGTCCGCGCCGGGCAGGTGCGCCGACAGCTCCTTGGCGACGGTGTCCGGCGAATAGCCATCGGCGACGCGGACGAGTATGTAAGTCAGGGGATCGGCTTCCTGAGCGAACGCCATTGCCCGGGCGTGGCGGAGCGAGGTGAAAACGTACGGGGATTGCGTGAACGTCCTGATGCCCGATGTGAAGCCCGCGACGCGCACCCGGTGATCGTTGATCTCGAACAGCTGCCCAACGGAATCGACGCTCAGCTTCTCCGCATATAGCCGGTCGACGACGACGCCGTCCGGGCTCAGAAGCAAATCGCGCGGGTTCGCGCCGGACAAGAGATCCCACGGCTTGCCCATCGTGGCTTCCGGATTGATGCCGATCATAATCACGGTCTCGCGGACGCCATCCGTGCGCTTCCAGAAGCCGAAGCCGAGCAGATAGGGTTCCGCGGTAGCGACACCGTCCACCTTGAGCGCCTGGAAGCGGCGGCGTTCTTCGAGGGGCGTGGCAAGGTCGACGGTCCGGATGCCATGCGCGGTGATCCAGAGATCGGCGCCGGCGTGATCGACCAGGATCGACGTTGTGTGCAGGAAGTTCAGGAGCATGCCAAGCTGGATGCCCATGAGCAGCGTCGAGAACGCGATGCCGGTGAGTGTCACCGCGAAGCGCACGCGGTCGTGCACGAGATTGCGCCAGGCAATGAGATAGGTAAGCCGGGGCTGCCACGGGGGCGCCTCGGGAATACGCCTGAACTGTGCCTCACCGAAGCCGGTGCCCTCCACGGAAGACAAAGCACTTCCCCCTTTACGCACCATTGTTAGGCTACGGCTGGGCGTAGCATCGGCGGCTGCCCGAGCACATGCGATTACTGCTTAGATCCACCCTCCAAATACGTCGCATTTCAGGCTACCCCGAAATTGCCGACTGTCCGCGGCCTGCCGCGCTTCCCTCTGGGCATTGAATCTGAACAGTGTTAAGATGCACGATTGCAGCAAATCTGAACGGTGTCAAGATGGGTCGGGGACACAGCGCGCCGGCAAAGCCGGCGGAAAAACGGAAGGGTGCGGCGGCGCGGCAGCATTACCATCATGGCGCGCTCAAGGATGCCCTCGTCGCGGCCGCCGAAGCGATCCTGCTTGAGAACGGCGTTGGAGGCTTCAGCTTGCGCGCGGCAGCCCGCCGCGCAGGCGTCTCGCCTTCGGCCCCCGCACATCATTTCGGCGATGCGGCCGGGCTTCTTACCGAGGTGGCCGCCAGGGGGTTCGAGGAACTCGCGAGAGACTTGCGGGAGGCGGAGGAACGCGGCGGCGCGGACCCTGCAGCCCTGCTTAGAGAGCTGGGCAGGGCCTACGTTGCCTTTGCGTTGCAGCACCCTGCGCGGGTCAGGCTCATGTTCCGGCGCGACATGTGCGATCCGCAAGCGGAGCGGCTGAAGCAGGCGGCAGACGAAGCATATGCGCTTCTGGAAAATGCCGTGCGGGCGTTCTGCGGCATAGCGCCAGAGGAGGCGTGCGACCCGCGCACCATGGGGATGATTCTGGCGGCGTGGTCGATGGTCCACGGCTTTGCGCAGCTGGCCCTGGATGGAGCCCTCGACGTTGTTGCGGGTGAAATGGGAGACTTGGACACGATTCTGAGCCAGATGCTGTCCGCGATGCTGAGCGCGCTGACTGTGCCGCCGCCTTCGAAATAAGTTCGGCTGGAAGCCAGCTTGAGCATTGTGTATTCACCCAGCAGCCGCAGCTTGGCCGCTGGCTCCGCGCCCGAACGGCGCGCGGATTGAGCCCCGGTCATCGTGGCGCTCTGACAGTAATGCGTGCCCTGAGGGAAAAGGGATGAAGTTTTCAAAGCGAGTGCAGCGGCCCAATGCCGCCCGCCGCAACTTTTTGCGGCTTGCCGGCCTTACTGCGCTGGCCCAGGTAGCGCCAGCCGGCGCTGAGGACCAGCCGCCTCCTCCAGCGGCGCCGGGCGCCGATGCCTCAAACCAGCCGGCGCCCTCCCCCGCAGGCCAAACCGTTTGGGGGTACGCCGATAGGCATAGCGTGCGCGAGGGCGAGACTTTCAACGTCATGCTGTCGACTGGTCCCGACTTGCCGGGGACCAAGGGCAAGATCGAGCTTTTCCGCGTTGGCGCCGCGCCGGAACAAGCGCCGGTTTGGTCGGAAGAGGTCGCCGTGGACTCGCAGGAGATGCTCGCAACCTCTGCCTCTGTGGGAGCCGGCTGGTATCCCGCCACCACAATCGACCCTTCGGGCTGGCAACCCGGCGTCTATCTGGCCGATTTCGTGGATGCCGGAACGGGCCGCCGCGAGGCCGCTTTCCTTCAGATCGTCGTCCGCGGCAGCGCCAAGACGCGGGATCTGCTCGTCAAACTGGGCACGAACACCTATCAGGCCTACAACGATTGGGGCGGCCATAGCCTTTATGAGCAGGACGGCGATCCCGCCACGAGGGGGGCCATGGTTTCGTTCGACCGTCCTGGGAAGGCCGCGCTTCTTGAGTACGACCTGTTTCTTGTCCGCTGGATCGAAGCGCTGGCGAAAAAGCACGGCTTCTCCGTCGATTACGCTTCCAATCACGACATTCATCGCGACAGGCGCCTGCTCGAAAGCGCCCGCCTCGCCGTCAGCAGCGCCCACGACGAATACTGGACCAAGGAGGAGTACGACGCCTACGAAAAGCGCATTCACAGCCGCGGCCAGAATACGATCTTCTTCGGAGCCAATACCGGATATTGGCAGGTGCGCTATTTCGATCTGAACCGCTCGCCGGATGGCGAGGATCTGGGCCGGCAAATGCTTTGCTGGAAGACGACGAGCGATCCGCTCACCGAACGCGAGACCCGGCACGACAAAACGCTGCTCACCACGAACCGTTTTCGCGACGGAGGCCGCCGCCCGGAGACCATGCTGATGGGTGTTGGCTATCAGAACTGGTTCCCCGCCGACGCCCCGGATTTGCGGTTTCCCTACCATGTGGCATCGGCCAGCGCGCCCTTCTTTGCCGGTACGAATTACAAGGCGGGCGATCTTGCCGCCGATGTCGTGGGCTACGAATGGGATAATCGCGATCCCGATGGGGATGGCAAACGCTTGTGGGACAAGGAACACTCCCGGATAGCCTTGCTGCCGGAGGAGAAGCTCCAGGTCCTGTTCAAGGGAGAACCCGCCGGCGGCGACGGGAAGAAGGGACTGGCGGAGGCCGTGTATTTCCGTTCCGCGGCGGGCGCGAAGGTCTTCAGCAGCGGGAGCATCCGATGGGCCTGGGGCCTCGGCAAGCCGGGCTTCGAGCGCGAAGACTTCAAGAAATTCAACGAGAACCTCGTCCTCGATTTTCTGAGATAGGGCTATCTCGGGAACGAGCTACCGGATGCAAGGTTCCGGCATGCTCGAAGCGTTCCACCCCTCACCCTGTCTCCCCATGGGAGAAAGAACGCCTTCTCAACGGGCACGGCGGAACTCCCTCTCCCATGGGGAGAGGGCTGGGGTGAGGGGAGATTCCCTCAGTTCAGGGCACGATACGCCGCTCCTTCGCACCCGCAATTTCCGCCGCTTTCCAGCCCCGAAGCCGTCACAATAAATCGGCAGGCCTCTCAGCCGGTTAGTAACGATTGGCGGAGTGGACAATGGCGACCGAGTTGGAACTTCTGGTTACGAGCGGGGTGCAGCTTGTATCGACCGTGCTGGGCGTCTATCTGGCGGCGCGGGCGGCGCATAGGAACACCGTGGAGTATGAGGTGATCCGGGCCGAGCGCGAGGGCTACTTCATGCGCGCCGCGCTTCTGGATGAGATGAAGGACAACATCGCCGCCGTCGACGCCTGGAGCATGAATTTTCAGGCGCATCTGGACAAAAACCCGGCGATCGTGGCCCATGCCGAAGAGCTGAAGGCAGGCGCCGATCCGGAGATCCTGAAGAGCGGCCATGCCTGGGTTGCCTGGTGGAAGGCCGGTTCCGCGTTCCGCCTCACCGATATCGGCGACAATCCGCACGCGCTGACGCTTTCCACCCTGATCTGGGATGCGATGAAGCAGCAAAGCGTGACCTTCCAGCTCCCGGCCGATTTCCTGTCCAGCGTGCGCCGCTATCACCGGGATATCGCATCCAGCATGGAGCATGTGACCACCCGCGCGCACCTGGAGCGCCAGCAGAAGGCCGCCGTCACCATCTGGCAGGAGACGCGGTATATGCGCGAGGCTGTGGTGCCCGCGTTCCAGCAGCGGCTCGCCCGTCTGCGCAAGGAACTGCTCGACAAGGGCGTCACGCTGGATGCGTAAGGCCGGCGCGCTGGCTCCCGCGCGCAAAAAGTTGTCAGCCCCTCGTTTCCAAGGCCGTCTTTTACTCGCGATCGGAACGCCGCATAATGCGGACTGGATCTGCTGCCGCGGACGCGGAGTCCGCCATCATCCAGGAGACGGGAGCGCATGACGGCCAAGCTTTCAGTTCTGTTCGTATGTCTCGGCAATATTTGCCGCTCGCCGCTGGCGGAGGCGGCATTCCGGCACGAAGCCGGGCGGACCGCCCTCGATGTCGAGATCGACTCGGCGGGCACCGGCCACTGGCATATCGGCGAGCCGCCCGACCGCCGGGCGCGCGCGGTGGCGCTGCGGCACGGCATCGACATCGGCGCCTACCGCGCGCGGCAGGTGCGGCAGGAGGATTTCCGCCGTTTCAGCCATATCGTGGCGCTCGATCCCCAGAACCTTGCGGACCTTCATGTGCTGAAGCCCAAAGGCGCGGCAGGCGCGATCAGCCTGCTGCTGGACCATGTTCCGGGCCGCGAGGGCCAGGCCGTGGCCGACCCCTACTACGGCGGCGCGGAGGAATTCGAAGTAACCTGGGCGGATGTGACCCTTGGCGCGCAGGCGCTCGCGCGGCTGCTGGCGGCGCGGAAATGAAGACGCTCGCGGAGGCAGGCGCTACGCTGCTTGGCGCGAAGCTGCGCCGTTGCCACGCGCTGGGCGGCGGCTGCCTTTCCCAGATCGCGCACATTTTTCTTGAGGATGGGCGCGAGGCCATCGTGAAAAGCGGCCCGGCGCCGCAAACCGAGGCGGCCATGCTGCAAGCGATTGCCGCGAGCGGCGCGCCGGCGCCGGCCGTGCTTGCTGCAAGCAACGAGGTGCTGGTCCTGGAGGTTATGCCAGCAGGCGGCTCGCTGGGCGGGGCGTGGGCGGATTTGGGCCGCGTGGCCGCGAAGCTTCATTCCGCCGTTGGCCCATCCTATGGCTGGGCGGAGGACTATGCGTTCGGTGCGGTCGCCATCCCTAACGGCTGGGCGGATGACTGGCCGCTCTTCTGGGCGGAGCGGCGGTTGCTCGCGCATTGCCCGCACATCGCCCCCGCGGTGGCCCGGCGCGTGGAAGCCCTCGCCGCGGACCTTCCCAACCGCCTGCCCGCGCGTCCCCCGGCAGCCCTCCTGCATGGCGACCTGTGGGGCGGCAACGTGCTCGCTGCCGGCGGTAAAGTCAGCGCGCTGATCGATCCAGCCTGCTATTACGGGCATGGCGAGGTGGACCTCGCGATGCTTGAGCTGTTCGATTCCCCGCCGGCCACGTTCTACGAAGCCTACGGCACGCTGGAGCCCGGCCATGCCGCGCGCCTTGTCATCTACCGGCTGTGGCCTGCTCTCGTCCACCTCCGGCTTTTCGGCGATACCTACAAGCCGCTTGTTCTCCGGCTGCTTTCCGAAGCTGGCGTTTAACCCGTTCAGACAACCCCTGCGGGAGCCATTGAGGGCCCCATCGCCGCCACCCTTCGCTGCGGCACGCACGCTCAATTTCTGATGCACAATTGCAACAAATGTGTACAAATGGTTGCGGAGGCTGTTGCATCTTTGCAGTTAAACGGATAGGTGTTGTTCCATTAAGAATAAAACCTCTTTCAGTGGGCCTCCGGATGAGCCGGTTTGTTGTGTTAGTTGTTGATGTAACCCTTATGGCTGTGGCGACGCTCGCCGCGTTCATATTGCGCGAAAATTTCGAGGTCTCCGAAAGCCGGCTCCTGGAATTCCTTCCCTATCTCGTGGCCACCGCCGTGGCGGCGCTCGCGGTATTCCCGGCAATGGGCCTCAACCGCACGGTGTGGCGCTATTTTGCGTTTCCCGACTATTGGCGGGTCGTGAGTGCCGTCGTGGTAACCGTCTGCGTGGCCGCCGCGATTGCGTTCGCCTATAACCGGCTCGACGGCGTGCCGCGTTCGCTGCCCATTCTGCAACTTTTGGCGGGAGAGGCCATTCTCTCGGGCATACGCGCCCTGCATAGGTTGGGACACGCCATGCGCGATGGCCGCAAGGCCTCGGCAACGCTGCTTGAGCTTGATTGCGGCCCCCGCGCTCTCACCGTCGTCATCGTTGGCATTTCGAGACTGACAGAGGCCTATTTGCATGCGGCCGCCGAGCTTGCTCCCCGGCGCATCAAGGTCGCGGGTCTGATCGGTCACTCGAACCGGCATGCCGGGCGCTTGGTGGCGAGCTATCCGGTTCTAGGCGTTCCGGAGGATATCGAGCAGGTCTTGAATGCGCTTGAGGTTCACGGAATTCATGCGGATCGCATCGTTGTTGCCGCCTTGCTTGAAACGCTTTCTCCTGGGGCAAGGGAAGCGATGTTTTCGGCTGCCGGCTCCCGCAACATCCCGCTTCATTTCCTGGCCGAGGACTTGGGGTTCAACGAGCCGGACAGCACTGACGCCAGCCGCTGCGAGTTGTCCGCTCCGCAGGAGCTTGGCTTCGAGATTCCCCCAGCCGAGCTTACCTTGCTCGCGGCGCGGCGCTATTGGCGCGCGAAACGAATGTTCGATGCCGCCGCCGCGTCCGTCCTGCTTTTAGCCGCCGCTCCGCTCCTGCTGCTCACCGCCGTTTGCGTTGCCTTGAGCATGGGCTTTCCCATTGTCTTCTGGCAGGAGCGGCCGGGGCTCGGCGGCAAGCCCTTCCGCCTTTACAAATTCCGCACGATGCGCGTCGCCCTTGCGCCAGATGGACGCCACTTGGCAGACCGGGAGCGCACATCGATAATAGGCAGCCTGCTGCGGCGCCTGCGCCTGGACGAACTGCCGCAGCTTTTCAATATCTTGCGCGGCGACATGTCCTTCGTTGGCCCGAGGCCGCTCCTGGCACGGGAGCAGCGGGACGCCTACCGGGCACGTCTGCTGGTGCGTCCGGGCCTCACTGGCTGGGCGCAGACTGCCGGGGGCCGTGACATTACTTTCGAGGACAAGGCCGCACTCGACGTTTGGTACGTCCGCAACGCGAGCATCGCCCTGGATGTCAAGATCGCCTTGAAGACAATCCCGACCGCTCTTTTCTTATCCGGCGGGCAAGCGATGGCGGAGGAAGCGAGCGTGAGCCCGGAGCTGATCGCCCGCATCGCCAAGGAAAAAGAGGATCGCAAGGCCTGCAAGACTGAAATCTGCAAAGCCTTCGCTGAGCCAGGAGACGGCCCCGCGATCGCTTGCACGGTGACTAAGACTTGGCTCGCCGCCGAAATTCAGGCGGGCTTCCTGGGTGACAAGCTGACTTGGCCCTGGGGACACGCCCAATGCAGTGCCGGCATCGAACTCGACCGGAAGGCCATCGCCGAAGCAGCGCAAAAACCGTCCGCGACCATCAAGCTCAAGAAGCATAACATTACTTGCAAGCTCGACCACAAGGACCCGAAGGAAGGCGCCGTCTACGATCTCAAGCTCAGCGTCGAGCCAACAGTGACCTTCGAAAACGGCAAGGCGACGAAAGCGGTGATGGGCTGGGGCACGATCGAGGCGCCGGTTCTTGCCAAGACGGCCATCTGGCCGGTGACCGCGGTCGACTCCACCTTCAGCGTGATCGCGAACGGCGTCGTCAGAGACATCAACGCCTTCCTCACCGATAAGTGCAAAGAGGTGGGCGTCGAGATCAAGCATTAGCGGCGCTTGCGGATAACCTCTGGGATTACGGTTCGTTTCCTGGCGGGCTTGGCTGCCTCGGGGCCAGCCGCCTGTTTTGAATGTGCGGATCATAAGGGGGCGCTTGCGGCACTCCAGCGCGAGTGCCCGCGCGGCGCGAAGCAATGGTGCGTGGCTGAAGAGCCGCATACATATGGATGCAAAGACGATTTGCTCCATTCCAATGGCAGTTCACCGGACGCAATGTCGAAGGCAGTTTTGAGATGAAGGTTTTGGTCACAGGTTCTGCGGGCTTCATCGGCTTTCATGCCGCCAAGGCCTTGCTGCGGCGGGGCGACGCCGTGGTAGGCTTCGATGCCGTCAATTCCTATTACGATCCAACCCTCAAGGAGGCGCGCCTCCAGATCCTGGAACAGACCGCCAGGGAGAGGAACGTAGCCTACAGCTTCGTCCGGGCGAACCTCGCCGATGGCGCAGCGGTCGACGCCTGCTTCGCGGAACACCGCTTCGACCGGGTCAT
>PMBZ01000038.1 GCA_003153975.1 Hyphomicrobiales bacterium | reverse complement strand
GCGCCCGAGGGGGCGAGCGATCTGCCCGCGCACGCGATCGCATTCGGCGAGGACCAGGGGCGCTACCTTGTGGCCACGACTCTCATGCGTGCCGAAGGCATGCTGGCGGATCTCAAGGAATCCCAAAAACACGCGCTGCAAGCCCGGATCGTTGCCACCGTCGGCGGCGACGCGATTGCGGTGCCGGGCGAGGAGCCGCTGCCGCTGGCGCGCCTCCGGCAGGCGCATGAGGGCTGGCTGCCGGGGTTCATGACCGGGGAGCTATAGCCACACTGGTAAGCGCGGAAGGGCAAGGGTGCCGGATGGCGTAATGAACGGAGGGGATCTCCCCTCATCCTGTCCTTCTCCCCATGGGAGAAGGGACCATCGAACTGCCCGCAGCGTGACTTCTGGCGTCGCTTCTCCGTCCGCATCCGCTTGCGGATGCGGACACTTTAGGAGATCCCCTCCTTTCAAGGCACCTTCCAGCCTTATATCGGCCACCAGGGGACGCCCTGCCGAAATGCCGTCGCTTAAGATCCGGTAAAAGCCGTAGTATGCACCGATATGGTAAATGCCGGCGTGGTAAACGCGCGCCCGGCATGTGTTCCAGACGCGCATTTTTGTGAATTTTTCCGCGCTTTTGCCTGTTTTTCGCGATTCCAGAATCCCGTTAAATATAGCGGCAAGTTGCAGGTTAACCATATTCCGGAGGCCCGCGGTCTGGGCATACGGCCGCTGCCGCTTTGGAATATTCCGTATTATCAATGTGATACCCTGCCTTAAGCCTTTGCTAAGGCGCCATGCCTACAATGCACTCTTAAAGAAACGCATCGCATTCGAGCTTTTCGCCGGCCCCGCCCTGGAGCAAACGCGGTTAAGAACCATATAATGCCCGCCAAGCGCGCAAGAGCCGGGACGCCGGCGTTTAGAAAGTAGAGGGATTTTTCCATGCCGATGCTGCCCGAGGAGATCGAGTGCCTGATCAAGGCGGCCCTTCCCGATGCGGAGATAGCCATCCAGGACCTGGCCGGCGACGGCGATCATTATTCGGCGACCGTCGTCTCGGAGGCGTTCCGGGGCAAGAGCCGCGTGCAGCAGCACCAGATGGTCTATGCGGCGCTGCAGGGGCACATGGGCGGCACGCTGCACGCGCTGGCGCTTCAGACGAAAGTGCCTGACGCAAAGCCTCCCCTGTAGCGGCCGGCGGCTTGTTTTTTGCAAACGCCGGTGCATGTTAGGGGAAGTTTAAACAGGAAGGCGAGAATGACCGGACAAGACGTACAGAGCTGGATCAAGGAGCAGGTTACCGGAAACGACGTGGTGCTGTTCATGAAGGGCACCAAGGATTTCCCGCAATGCGGTTTNNGAGTTCGTGGGCGGCGCCGACATCGTGACCGAAATGTTCCAAAGCGGCGATCTTCAGACGCTGCTAAGTGAAAAGGGCGTGGCGGCGAGTAAAACGCACGCAAACGCTTAAGCCCTGAAATATGCGGCGCGCTGTCCCTCCCGTTATGGTGCAAAAGGGTCAGCGCGCCTTCTTCATCTTTATTTTGACATTGAGTGCTGGCGTCTGTCTTGTCTTGGGGCTTACTCTGCCCGTACTCAAGCTGACTCGCCTCTATTTCTGGACCGATACCCATTCAATCCTCTCTATTCTTTACGCGCTTTGGGCTGGCGGCGAAATCTTCCTCGGTTCTGTCGTCTTCGTATTCTCCATTCTGTTTCCGGCCTTCAAACTCATCTACATCGGCATGGCCGGCACGCTTGCTCCCTTCGATCCCGCCCAGCGCGGCCGCTGGTTCAAGCGCATCGGCTGGCTCGGCAAATGGTCGATGCTCGACGTGCTGATCCTGGCACTTCTGGTATTCTACGCCAAGGCCACCGAGTTCGCCGATGCGGTAACTCTTCCCGGCGTCTATTTTTTCGCGGCTTCGGTGTTCCTGACCATGATCGCCAATGGCCTGATTGGAAGCGAGGAAGCAGCCGGCGAGCGGCGGGAGCTGTCCTAGCCCGCCTCGATGCTCTTCGCTCTTGCGGCATACCGCCATGGCTTTTGCATCCTTCCCGGATAGCCAAGCGTAACGCGATCCCCCTTGCCGGAGGCTTAATTGGCTCAAGTGACCGCCAGGCCGGGGCAAAAGCGTGTGCGGGGCTGCCATCTGCCTACGCCGCGCCGCCTCCATGGAAACAACTGAGTAAGCATGGTTGCGGTTATCCAGTTCCCGCCGGCCGGATTTGTGATAAATTCGCGGGAACTTGGCGGTGCGGGGAGCTTCCGGGATGATGCGCGGCTTTTTGAGCTTGGCGGTGGTGACGGCCTGCATCGGGCTGGCCTGGATTTCGGCGGCGAGTGCGGACCCGTTTGCCAAAGTGAGCGACGAGGAATTCAAGGCGGTGCTGGAGCGCCGCTTCCTGCTCAGAACCTATCCACGCGATCCCGCCTTCATCCCCCGGAGCGCAAACGTCAGTCCGCTCGCGGCTGTGGGGGAGCCTGAAATCGTCGTGGCTGCCCGCTCGCGGGCCATCTACGGCGTAGATACGCGGATGGACTGGTTCGGCATCCGCGACGACGGCATCAGGCGCCTTGCGCGGGCCTCCGTGTCTTTGGTGGACGCCTCGCTTCTTGGTCCAGAAGACCCCGTGAAGCTTACGGTAACGACCCTTCAGAAGAAGAAGTTTGTATGCGCCAGCGAGCGCTTTGCAAGCCAGCCGGCTTTGGGCTTTTGTTCGGGCACGCTGATCGCGCCGGATGCGGTGTTGACGGCCGGGCATTGCGTGCGGGAGCTGGCCGCGGAGCTTAGCCCCTTCGGCTTGCCCCAGGTGAGGTTCGTATTCGGCTACCGGATGGAAAGCGATCGCCCGGATGGCGCGGCTCCGATACCTGTGGCCAATGTATTCAGGGGCAGGGAGTTTGCCGGGGTCTACACGGCCGCGAAGGAGGATTGGGCGATCGTCAAGCTCGACCGCGAGGTTCCGCCAAGCGTGGCCGAGCCGGTTACGAACTGGAGCCCGGCCGCTCCCAGGTTGAACCAGTCCATTTTCATGATCGGTTTTCCGGACGGCCTCCCGGTAAAATATGCCGGCGGCGCCACGGTCCGCGATGCGGCACCCGAGGGCTATTTCGTTGCCAACCTCAATAGCCTCCACGGCAATTCCGGCTCTGGCGTTTACGACGCCTCAAGCCTGCAGCTCGTAGGCCTGCTGTCGCGCGGCGAGCCGGATTATGTGCCGGATGCGAGCGGTACCTGCGCGACAGCCAACGTCTGCCCCAAGATTTGCGGACCGGAGGGCTGCCGCCTGCATTGCAGCGGCGAGCACGTCACCCGCATCGGTGCGGTGAAGAGGCCGTGAGGCTCGAATTTGTTTATGGAGCGCACCACATCCGCTGAGGCTAGCTATGCGGCAGGGAACGCCTACCTTTTCTCTGACGCCATGCCCCCCAGAGGACCACATGACAACCGTCTACGATTTTTCCGCCACATCGCTATCGGGCGAGGAGGTTCCGTTACGCCGTTTCGAGGGCAAGGTGCTCTTGATCGTGAACACGGCCAGCAAATGCGGGTTCACACCGCAATATGCGGGCCTCACGAAGCTGCACAAGGCATACGGTCCGCGCGGCTTCGAGGTTTTGGGCTTTCCGTGCAATCAGTTCGGCGGGCAGGAGCCGGGCGGCGCGGAGGAGATCGGGAGCTTCTGCTCGCTGACATACGATGTCACCTTCCCGATGTTCGCGAAGGTGGAGGTCAATGGCGCCGGCGCGCATCCACTGTTCAAGTTCCTGAAGCACGCCAAGCCGGGCACGCTCGGCTTCGAGGCCGTCAAATGGAACTTCACAAAGTTCCTCATCGGCCGCGACGGCGGAGTGGTGGAGCGCTATTCGCCGATGACCAAGCCGGAGGAGCTGGCAAAGAACATCGAAGCGCTGCTCTGAACTCAGGCCTTGGCGGAGACGGCTTGCCAATCTGGCTGATACAGGGGAAGGCTGCCGCTGCCGGAGGTGAAGGCCCTGTGATCCATGTAGGGCAGCTTCATCTCGAATTCCAAGGGTCGCGACTCGCCTGCATGCGCCGTCAGCATGGTCATTGCGAATTTGTAGCGGCCCGCGTCCTCGGTGATTTGCGAAACGCTCGAATCCTCCCGTGCGTAAAACAGGATGACGGCGGAGTGCGAGGTGCGCCCTGGCAGCGAGATCGGCGTGAACGGGGCCAGCCCCTCGCCGCGCCCCTTGCCGATGCTCCAGGAGCCGAGCCCGGCGCTGTAGAACTGCTTCGAGATGCCGCGCGGGTTCGTTACCGTTAGGTTGAGCGACAGGACGGAGCCCGTTAGCGCGCCCTCGTTGACCACGGTCAGCGGGATCTCGAAGACCTCGAAAATGCTGTTCTGATAGGGCGAGGCGTAGCGCATGACCGGCGGCACGAACGCCCGCAAAACCGGCTTCCTGAGCGTTGTGTACCAAAGGTTGTAGCCGGAAACCGCAACCGCGATGCCGGAAAATATCTCAGCCGTAACGCCGCCAAAATCGGCCATGGTCATCCTCTGTTTGCCCCGCGAGAGCTTTTCCGGATTGAGGGGCGCCGTCAACCGCGCAATGCAGGGATACGATCATCTTTTTGAAAATAGGGGAAAATTTTGCGTGATTTGCCGGATGGCAAACATCGCGCCGTGGTGGCCGGATGTCTGCTGCACAACCGATTCTGGGGGTTAATGCCGCATGAACACAGGCAGGCCCGCGTGTTCGAGCACATGGCGCGTCACACCGCCCAGGAGCGCCTCGCGCCATTCGCCGTGCGCGTAGGCCCCCATCACCAGAAGATCGGCGCCAAGCTCGTGCGCGATCCTCAGAAGCTGTGCGCCCACGGGGCCGTCATGGTCCGGCACGGTGTGGGCTTGGGCCTCGATGCCGTGTTCGCCAAGCAGGGCCGGAACGGTGGCTTCGGTCACTCGGGCACGCAGCACGTGCACCGCTTCGGCCTTGGCGAGGATCGGCATGGCGTCGAGCACGGCTTTGGGAGCGCGGGCGTCGTCCTTCCAGGCGATGGCGACCACGCGGCCGAAGTCGCCCTTGCTTCCGGGTGGCGCGATGAGCACAGGGCGGCCGGTATCGAACAGGGCCGCGTGAAGAGCATCGCGGGTCTTGCCAGGTTCGCGGGCGCCGCCCAGAACCACGGCGTTGGAAATCCGGCCGAGCGCGGCAACGAGATGGGCGATATCGCCCTCCGTTTCGATGAATTTGGCCGGAGTCTTTGGCCGCGCCCGCTGCTCCCAGCGCTGCGCCGCAGCCCGGACCTGCCGCGCCCAGCTTTCCTCCGAGGCTCTGAGGGCCGCTTCCTGGGCGTGTGTAAGAGCTTGATCGGCCTCCATCAGTTCGGCGACTGGTGGGTTGCGCACGGCAAGCACCTCCAGCGTGGATTTGCCGTTCCAGAAGCTCAAGAGGCGGGATGCGTTGGAAAGCACGCTGCCTACATTTCCGGGCTGCCCTGCCACTGCGAGGATCACGCCGCCATTGGCCTTGAGGCCCAAGGCTTCGGCTTGTGGTGCGCGCCTGTTGATGGCTTCCGCGCTGGCGTAACCCGCTGTCACAGCCAGAAGGCAAAGGATGAGCGACAGCCCGATATTGGCGAGGGCCGCGCCGGGCTTGCCGTCGCGAGCCAGGTCCAGCGTTTGCAGGCTGAAAGAGGAGAAGGTTGTGAAGCCGCCGCAAATGCCGATCATGACGAAAGCGCGGGCGTCGGGATGGGCGGTGAAACGGCCGTCGCTCGTGGTCAGTGCGCCGAAAAAGCCGATGATAAAGGAGCCCGCGATGTTGATGAAGATCGTGCCCCACGGGAAATGCGCCCCGTACATGCGCACGAAGACGTTGGCCGTCCAGGCGCGGGCAACGCTGCCGATGGCGCCGCCAAGNNGGCACAAAAATACCCGCCATGCTGCGGGTTCCTCATGAAGGCCCCGCTGCTTCCATCGCGGCAGGAGCCATCGGCCGGAAGGCGGTTTCGGGGGTGCTCCATCCCCATCGGCGCTGGGTTATAAACGATCGCGGCTGTTTCGCAATACGAAATCCGGATGAGAGGTTTGTCTTATGCCCATGCGCTGGCTGTTTGTGTTTCTAATCTGCCCCGCTTTGGGCGCGGCGGCCTCGCCCGCCTGGAAGGATGGCTTTGTGACGCGCCTTGAGCTTCTTGCGCTGATCGAGACGCTCAACGCCGGGCTGCTGAGCCATCCGAGTGCCACGGCGACGCTTGAGCGATGGTGCGGGGATCATGGGCTGGCACGCGAGGCCAAGGTCGTCGCGGTGCTTGAGCGGGGCGCGGAGAAGACTTTGGACGAGGACGGGCGCAAGCTTCTGGCTGTGCCGGCCGGCGAGCCGGTGCTCTACCGCCATGTGCGGCTGGTCTGCGGGGATAAGCCCCTGTCCGAAGCCGATAATTGGTATGTGCCGGGCCGTCTCACGCCAGAGATGAACCGGCTGCTGGACGAAACCGGCACGCCGTTTGGGCGGGCGATCCGCGATCTCGATTTCCGGCGCGAAACGCTCTCCGCGCGGCTTCTGTGGCGGCCGTTGCCTGAGCATTGGGAGATGCAAGCGCTGCCGCGGCCGGCCCCCGGAGGCAGGCTTGAGGCGCCCGGCCGGATCCTGGAGCATCGCGCGCTGCTGCGCAAAACGGACGGCACGCCCCTGGCGCTGGTTACAGAAACCTATGCAAGCGGGGCGCTCGATTTTCCGCTGCCGGAGGAACGCGATGCGCCATAACTGGCTTCACGGTGGTGCCCTGCACAGAGGGAATCTCCCCTCTCCCACGCAAGCTCGCCTTGGCGAGCTTACTACTCAAGAGCGTCCATATCCGCAAGCGGATATGGACGGGAGAGAAGACGCCCTTTCAGCGGACACAGCCGGACTCCCTCTCCCATGGGGAGGGCTGGGGTGAGGGGAGATTCGCCCGGTTCAAGGTGCCGCCGGGCACCACGGAAGCGCTCACCCCAGGAGCCCGTCACCAGACGATGGTCTGGAACAGGTCCAGCCGCTCCTTGAGGTAGTCGCGCTCGATGGACAGGCCGGCGTTGCCGAAAACCAGCGTCTCCTCGGCGCCTTCCTTGAAGCCCGGCCACTCAAGCTCGCCGCTGGTGTTGGGATCGCCGGTCTTGGCGAAATTGGTCCAATAGGTCATCATCAGGCGGCTGACCGTGTAATTGTGCCGGTGCATCAAGGCGTTAAGCGGGAAGGGAACGACGTTCCGCAGCGTGCCCAAGGCATAGGCCACCTCCAGCCCGTGCGGCGAGCCGCCGAGCAGGCGCAGGAGCGGCGGCTGGAAGTCGAAGTTGTAGTGGTAGACGGGCAGGCGCTTGTGCGCGGCGCTGCGCGCGATCATGCGCGCGGGTTCGACGAAATGGGCATCGCCCCAGATGTGGTCGGCGAGGAAGCCGTCCGTCATGATGAGCTGCGGCGGATACATCGCGGACAGCTCGTCGAACTGGGCACCGGCGGCGCGCTCCACATCCTTCCTGGTGACGTGCAGCTCCTTGCGCAGGAGCACGCCCTCGTAGCTGTTGGCGCCTACGATGAGCGGCACCGGCGCCTGATCGCCGCGCTCGAACACCGGCTCCATCTGGTCCGTCAGCAATTGGCCGTCCAAGAAAGGCGTGTGATCCAGGACGCCCGCCTGGCGGAGCCGTTCGGCTATGTCCTGCCAGCTTTTCGCGCGCAGGCCCGCGGCGGCGTTCTCCGGCGTGAGCTGGAAGGCGCTGGCGGCTTTCTCGCCGATCTGGTGGGCGGAGAGGAACTTGCCGCTGCTGGCCTCAAGCGAGGGTGCGATCCAGCGGCCGCCGCCGCTTTGGACGATGGCCTTGTGGAACAGCCCGCGAGCGGACGGCGCCGTCATGAGCGCCAGCACGCTGATGCCGCCCGCGGACTCGCCGAACAGCGTGACGTTGCCAGGATCGCCGCCGAAAGCCTCGATATTGGCCCGCACCCATTTGAGAGCGGCAATCTGGTCGAGGAGGCCGTAATTGGCGGTGGGGACGCCTTCGGCCTTGGCCTCCTCGTCGAGCTGCGTGTGGCTGAAAAAGCCAAGCGCGCCAAGCCGGTAGTTGAGCGTGACCAACACCACGCCGCGCCGCGCGAGGTTCGCGCCATCGTAGATCGGCATGCGCGCGGAGCCTGCCTCGAACGAGCCGCCATGCAGCCAGACCATCACCGGCAGCCGGGCGCCGGGACGCCTTGCGGGCGTCCAGACGTTCAGGGTGAGGCAATCCTCGCTCATATCGGTGAGGGGCAGGTCCTTGCTTGGCGTTTGCGGGCAGGCGCGGCCGAAGCTGAAAGCCGGGCGGACGCCGCGCCAGGAGGCCGGGGCTTGGGGGCTGCGCCAGCGCAACGGCCCAACCGGGGCTGCGGCATAGGGGAGCCCCTTGAAGACGCGCACGCCGTCCTCGAACTGGCCTTCCACCTCGCCGTTGGCGGTCGGGACGCGATAGGGGCTCTGAGCGCAAGCTATCGATACGAATACTGTAAAAAGCGTCGTGACTGCCGCGGCAATCGCGGCGCGGGTTGTGCGAACGGTCATGGCCAAGGCTTCCGGGCTTAAATGCCAAAGCGGCAGCAGAAGCAGAAGTCCATGGCCCAATTTGGGATGAGTTGCGGCTTTTCGCAGCCCTGGCCCGGTTCGCGCCGGCGGGTGGGGTCAGGGGATGGGGCTGGCGGGTGCTGGCTTTTCGCATGGGAAGAATTTTATGCGAAAGCGCCTTACCTATGTGTTAAAGCGCCGCGTTGTGGTAACGCATTGATATGTATTGAATAGTTCTGCAAAGCGGGATCGCGGCACGGTTAATTCGCAAGTGTATATTATATTTAACGGACATTTTGAATCGCGAAATTCGCGCGAAAACACGGAAAAATGCCGCTAAATTCGATAAAAACTCACATAAGGGTACGCCGTTAACCACGCCGGCATTTACCATGATACGTCGCCATGCGAAATGAACGGTTTTTTAACCCAAAATGGGGCTGCCGGAAGCGCGCGGTAAAGGCCGGTTTCATCCGGCCAGCCGCGACGCTTGAAAAGCGCCGCAAAAAGTCCGCCTGCCATCAAGCGGTGCCGGGCGAGCCTATTTCGTCGAAATAGGCGGTTGGATGTAGAAGCGTTGGCGCGCTGAACCGCGACCGCAGCTTCGACAGCACGTCGCCGCCGTCGGCCTTGGCCGTCAACGATGCGCCAAGCACATCGAAAACAAAGGCGAGCCCTTCTTCGACCAGCGGCGTGAACTCCTCGAAAGCGGCCTCCTTGCAGGTCCACGCCAGCATGTCGTTCATCAGACTGAAATGCGCGGGTTCTATGCCAAATTCCGCGTGGCTGCGCCCCAATGCGGCGACCGCCGGGATCAGCATCTGCCCGGTCGCGGCACCCGCCGGCCAGAGCTGGCTCGACCGTGTCGTTTTCACGACACTTTGCATCTTGGCAAAAATGAGTGGCAGATGGTCCCTGACGCCGCCCTTGAAATAGCGTGCGAGCGCGGGCTCCACCTCAAACAGCCTGCGATAGCTCAAAGCGAAAATGGCCGGCAGCTTCGGCTCCATCGCCGCAAAAAAGTTCCTGAGTGCCGTGAGCCTGTCCTGGACCCTGGAAGAAGCTTCTGCCGCGATATTTTTGGCAGCCTTCGATTGTGATACCAAACAAATCCCCTTTTGCTGCAAGGCGAATTGGCCGCAGCGTGACCATATTGCTCCGCGAACGTCTTGGCCCCAAGACCAGCCGCAGTGGACTCTTAAGGCGCTATCTGAATCGCTTATTGTGCCGGCAGGTGGCATTCTTATGACAAATTTGGGAAAAATGGTGCAAAGCTGGATTTGCCTCCGCGAGGCGGCAAAAGGCTTATCGCGGCCTGGTGGCCGCCGGGAGTACCCGAGCCCGTACAAGACCCGGCTTGCAGACCGGGCACACGGCCGGTTTTAGTGGAGGAAGTGAAATGAATTGGGACGATGCGGTCAAAGCGCATGCGGCATGGAAGTTGAAGCTCCTGGCCTACATGCGCGACCCCAGCAAAAAGCTCGACCCCGCCGTGGTTGGCGTCGACAACCGTTGCCCTCTTGGGATATGGCTCCATGGCGAGGCCAAGCAAAAGCTGGCCGCCATGCCCGAGTTCGAAGACCTGATCGCCGAGCACGCGCGCTTCCACCGGGCTGTCGGCAGCCTCGTCGCGGAGGTCAACGCTGGCAAAGCCGTTGCCGACCAGAGCGTTCTGGGCTGGGAAAGCGAGTTTGCCGCTTCCTCGCGAAGCGTGGTCACGACGATTACGAAACTGAAGCGGAAGGTGCCCAACCTCTGATGTGGGTTTAGGCAAATTCGGAATTGTCCGTGCAACGGGCCGGGTGCTGCCGCACCCGTAAGGGCAACCGGCCCATCCGCGCGCTTTGAGAGGCGGGTTCGCCTTGGCAAACCCGCAGGGCGCTGCCGCACCCGTAACCGCAAAGGAAACACGGATTGCCGGCCACACCCGTATGAGATACATTGTATTACGGTACTTAAACGGGAGGCGCATATGGCCGCAACCGCGATGATCCATGTCCGGGTGGACGAAGAGGTCAAGGCGCAGGCAACCGAAACCCTGGCGGCGATGGGGTTATCCGTGTCCGATGCCGTCAGGGTCTTCTTGATGCGCGTGGCGGCGGAAAAGGCGTTGCCGTTCGAACTGCGGGTGCCGAACGCCGCGACACGCTCCGCAATGGCCGAGGCCGATACCATTGTACGCGACCGGAACGCCCGTTTCGCCACAGCCGGGGAACTGTTCGATGACCTCGAAGGCAGCAAGCAATAAGCGGGCTGCTTTACCCCGCGCATCGGATCGTACCAAGAGTTTTGTGCGCGATTGGGAGCGGCTGCCGGGTTCCGGCCGCTACAACATGAAGCAGCTCAAGGAAGCGATGCTGCTCTTAATCGCCAATGACGGACCGCTGGGACCGGAATGGTCGGATCATCCGCTGAAAGGCAACTGGGCCGGTTATCGCGAATGTCATATTGGCGGCGACTTCCTTTTGATCTACCGCCTCGATGGCAGCGGATCGAATGAGATGGCGGGGCACCGGGTTTGTGTCAGCGCCGACGGTTTCCGCCTCCATGAAGCGGTTGCTCGACGTTACCGCAGCTTGACGCAAATCCGCATTTTCCGTAATATACGGACACAGGAGGCTCCATGACTGAGATCCCCGCCACGGAATTTGCCAAGAACTTCGGCCGCTACAAGGAGTTGGCCCAGCGCGAGCCTATCGCCATCACCAGCCACGGCCGGACCAGCGGCTATTTCATCTCGGAATTCGAGTATCGGGAATACATGCGGCTCAAGGAGCGCGCGCGCCGCGCCTATCACATTAGCGAGTTGCCGGAAGAGACCGTGGCGGCGCTGGAAAATGCTCACATGGACCCGGCGCACGACCACCTGAGCCCGCCTCCGCGAGCTGATGGATTGTGAAGATTTAATTTTACACGTTATTGCGTATCAGTTATTCTAATTTGTAAAGTGTGTTGTGTATGTTCTTTCGGGTATTATGGCATCGGACATTGAAATCGCTGACATGATCCGGGGCATCGTCCCCGCTGACGGCACGCCTATCGCCAACTACGCGGTCATCCGCTACCTATCCGACCGCACCCAAGACCCAATTGATCGCGACCGCTATTTTAGCGTGCGGCAGTCCTTAATCTCCAGTGGCGAACTGGAAGCCGTTCATGGCGGTTATGGCGGGAGGGTTGCTCGTACCCGGCCAATAATCCAGCTCGATCCGGTAATTCCGGAAGCGGAAGACTGGTCGGTTGAACGCAATCTTTACAGGCCGTTTTACCGCTACCTCGCTCTGCATTGGCCGCGTCACTCCGGCGTCGCGGTTGGCGACAAATTGCTTGTTGAGATTATTGGCGATGCGCGGCCCGAGGGAGCCAAACAGTGGTCTATCCCCGATCTCGTGGCTATCAACTGCTTGCGTTATCAATGGCCACCGCATCAAGAGCTGGAGGTGCATGCTTTTGAGGTGAAGACGGCAAGCGGTGGCTCAGATATTAGCGCTTACCAGGCTTTCGCTTACAGTGCCTTTGCTCATTACACCTACCTCTGTTGGCACGTCGGAAACTTCACGCCTCAAACGAAGATCGACAGCGTCGTCGAGGCCTGCCGGACGCTGAAGGTTGGACTAATTTTGTGTGCGTCGCCTTCGGAGACGAAGTCGTACAGGCTGCTACACACGCCTGCGCGCAAAGAACCTTCACGTGCGGCATTAGATAGCTTTATCGAGCAAAAATTAAGCTCAGAACACAAGTCCGAGATTTTAGAATGGGTTCGAGTAGGAGCACCGGCATGGGGCGTGTGATTAGCGTATTTACAGAAAAAGGCGGTGTCGGCAAAACCACTACGACGCTCGTGCTCGCGCACGGTTTTTCCTGCATCAACTCTAAAAGCGTGCTTCTCCTCGATTTCGACGAAACTCCGCTGTTGTCCGAGGTCGTCATGGGGCGGCGGCACTTTTTGGAGGATATCCGGGACGACAGCCGCATCTCCGAATATATCTGTCAACATATCTGGGAGGGAGACGTTGACCCTATGCTGTTTATTCGGCAGTGGGAAGGAGGCCTGAAAACGACAAAAGGGCAGGCCGCCAACCTCTCAATCATTCCTGGTTACAATAAGCTACAAAATACCGAGAACATATTGATAGGGCACTTGATCAGCGGCCATTTTGTTGCTTCGACAGAAGAAGCTCATAACAAGGTCACTTACGGCGTGAAGCGTGCGATCCTGCCGCTCATCGATCACTTCGATTACATTCTAATCGATGCGCCACCGCGAATGACGCACTTCACGCGTGGTGCCATTGACATCTCTGACCTCGTTATCACGCCTTATGAACCCGGCGTTGGCGCGGAAGCAATCCTAAGCAAAACTGCCAAACACATAGAGGGCACCAATAACGGTGCCGCAGTTCTAGCAATGCCCTTCGAAAACCGGCGGTATGTGGCGCTTCCGAACAAGATCAAGGCAGGCGGTGCCTATGGCCACAATGACCGGATCGAACTACTTAAGCAAGATCATCCGCATCTCAACATAACACTCAAGGAAAGGGGTCCCGTTACAGCGCTTTTGCAGTCCATGACAGCGGGCACGCACCCGACCATGCAAGAGCACTATGGGAGCTTGTTTAGTTTGGCTAAAAAGCTCTGCCATGCGGTCGAAACACATCTTGCCGAGCGAACAATGGTAACGGAGGCCGCAGCATGACCAGCATGCCAGCCCATCACATTCTCAAAACGCTTTTCGATCAAATTATTGAAGAGGCAGAAAAGAACCCCGGCTTTGCGGTCCGGCTGCTTGGAGCCTTGCCTTCCGGCATTATCGCTGAGGTAAGAACAGCGCAAAAACGCCAGGTTACGCCTCGCGTGGAAATCGCATCGATTAACCCAGTCTTGATATTGCGCAAGGACGGTGAAGAAGCCCTTCGCACTGCGCTCGGCGCGCTGACCAAAACGCAGTTACGAGAGGTCGCCAAATCTCATCAGCTCATTCTGTCCGACCGCGCCAGGGGCAAAAACGCGGCCAAACCTGCGATCATCGAGGCAGTCATCGAGGCTGGGCAGTTTTGCTTAAGCGAGAGGGCCGCATGACCACGTTAAGCGTTCCCCGAGACGCAAGCTCGCGAGCGCGAACTTGCGGGAGCGAAGGCCAACTGTGCCGTCCTACTTCACCTTATCGATCAGCTTCTCCGGCTTAATCATATTGCAATCGAGCGCGGCGTCCTTCTTCCCATCCATGCCGAACGCCACAGCCATGATTTGGCTATAGAACACGATGGGGATATTGAAGCTGTCGCCGAACTCCTTATTGATCCGCTCCTGATACATCTCCACGTTCTGCTGGCAGAGCGGGCAGGGCGTCGAGATCACATCGGCGCCGGCGTCCGCCGCCTCCTTGAGGATGCCGCGCATCAGGTGCAGCGTCTTCTCTGGGCTATAGATCGCCACCGATCCGCCGCAGCAGGCGGTGCGCGCCTTGTCGAAGGGCACGGCCTCGGCGCCGCAAGCCTCGGTGAACTCGTCGAGGAATTTGGGCTGGTCGTAGGTGGTATACTGCCCGCCGCTTTCCTTGCCCGCGAATGGGCGCACGGTCTGGCAGCCGACCCAGCCCGCGACTTTCAGGCCATGCAGCGGGTTCGTCACCTGGTCCTTGATGTTGTCCATGCCGACATCGTTGACCAGCACTTCGCAGATGTGCCGCACCTTGAGGTCGCCCTGGTAATGCAGGCCGCCGGCCACCAGCGCCTCGTTGATCTT
>PMBZ01000215.1 GCA_003153975.1 Hyphomicrobiales bacterium | reverse complement strand
TGGTTGCGGCCCTGGCCGCGATAGGTGGAACAAGCTGCATCCAACAATGAGCGGCGGTTGCGGCTTGGAATCCTGCGCCGCAAGCACCAGCACCGCAACGAGGAGGAGCGATGTCCAACGTCCCATCATTTCAATTCTACTCACTTATGTGGAGCGGGCCTCAGGACGCCGCCGTTGCCGGCCGGGAGGCCTGCTCCACGGTGTCCTGAAAACTTCCCCTTGAAATCTTAGGGGAGCTGCAGCAGAATAGGATTCATGAAGAGCGAACCGACTTGGCGCAGATATCTCCGCTTCTGGGGCGGCGATCCCGCGGGCGATGTCGAAGACGAGTTCCAGTTCCACCTCCAGACCAAGATCGAAGAGCTGATCGCCTCCGGACTGACTGCCGAAGAAGCCCGCCGCGAGGCGCTGCGGCAGTTCGGGCCGGTGCAGTCGTACCGTAACGAATGCCGGTCGATCGGCAAGCGCCGGCTCGTGGCCGCCGCGCGCGGGGAGTATCTGCTCGGATGGCTCGGCGACTTGATATATACCTTGCGGGTGCTGAGCCGCGCGAAGGCGTCGACTTTGGCCGCCGTTGCGATTCTTGCCGCCGGCATCGGTGCCGGCACGGCCGTGTTCACTTTTTTCGACCGCCTTCTCTACCAGCCGCTCCCGGTGCGCGAACCCTCCCGGCTGATTGCTATCGCCACCTCGCCGTTCCTACAAAGCGGAAAGCCGGAGGCCAGCCGCTACCTCCCTTACGAGGCCTACCTGAATCTGCGCGACGCCAACAACACGCTCGCCGGAATCGCCGCGGAAGCCAACTTCGGCCTGCGTGAGTCTCACGGGCGAGCGAAGATCGAGAAGCCGGCCTGGGCGCGGGCGGTCTCCGGCAACTACTTCGAGGTCCTGAGCGTGAGACCGCTGCTGGGCCGCGCGCTTGCGCCCGCCGACGAAGCCGCATCCGCCGACCCGCACGTGGCCGTGGCCGGCTACCGCTTCTGGAGCCGCCGCTTCGGCCGCTCGCCCAATGCCATCGGCAGCGCGATCTATTTGAACGATGAGGCCTTCACTATTGTCGGCGTACTGCCGGAGGGTTTCTATGGAACGCGCAAGGGATCTGACGAAGATCTGTACGTGCCGATCGCCGGCAACCGGCCGTCCTACTTTCGTCAACTGCTCGAAGCGCAATTGATCGGCAGGCTGCGTCCCGGCGTTGCCATGCGGACGGCGCAAGCCAACCTGCAAGCTCTCTGGACGCCCCTTGCCGGGGAAGCCAAAGACCGATGGAAACCCCAGACGCACGGGGCCGCCGTGGTGTGCGCCGATGCCAGCGCGGGCTACTCCGGCGCCGAGGGCGAAACCCAGGGCTCGCTAAGGCTGCTCGCCGTCATCGTGGGCCTCCTGCTGCTCATGGCCTGCGTCAACGTCGCGTGCCTGCTGGCGGCGCGCGGCGCGGCCCGCCGGCACGAAATGGCGATCCGCCTCTCGCTCGGAGCAGGCAAAGCGCGCATCCTCCGCCAATCTCTCTTGGAGAGCTTGTTGGTGGCGCTGGCCGGAGGCACTGCGGGCGTGCTCCTCTCGCTTTGGGCATCCCGCCTTCTGCTGATCGCGTTCCAATGGAGGGACAAGCCGATTGATCTCGCCCCCGACGTTCGCGTTCTCGCGTTTGGCCTCGGACTTTCGCTAGTGACCGGCTTGCTGTTCGGCCTCGCGCCGGCGCTCCAGTCCCTGCGTGGCGCCCGCGTCGCCCTACTCCCCGAGCGCACGGTCGCGCCGCGCTTCGCTTCCGGAAAGGCGCTGATCGTCTTCGAGGTGGCGCTGTCGCTGGTGATGGTCGCCGGCGCGGCGGTATTCATTCGGAGTTTCCGGAATCTGCGCACCGAACCCACTGGTTTTTCGGCTGAACGCGTCTCCGTGATCAGCCTGGCCGCGACCGATTCCGAGGATTTCGCGCCCCCGACTTCCGCTGCCCTGCAACTGGCAGACTCCTTGCGCGCCACGCCGCGCATCGAAGCGGCGGGGGTCTCGGATCTTCTGACCTTCGACGACACCCGATTCGGCTACACGGTGGCGCCCGCCGAGAGTCCGCAGGACAAGCGCCCCACGAATACGCTCCGCGTGGATGGCGCTTACTTCTCGGCCCTCCGCGTGCCGCTAATCGCCGGTCGGACGTTCACCGACAATGACGACGCCCACTCGCCCATGGTCGTGATCCTTTGCGAGAGCGCGGCGCGGCGCGTGTTCGGGCAACAGAACCCGATCGGTCGGAGCGTCGCTGTGGGAAAGACGCAAGCGCAGGTGGTCGGGATCGTGAACGACATCAAGTTCACGAAAGTGACCGAACCCGCGCCGAACGTTGTGTTCCAGCCAGTCACCCAGGACTGGTTTGGCGGCGCACGCTCCCCCGGTATCAAGCTCCAGGTACGGAGCCGCATGGCGCCCGACGATATCGCCGCGCTGGTTCGCGCGCGCATTCGCGAGCGGCGACTGGCGGCGGCCGTGGACGGAGCGCGGTCGCTGGAAGACGCCATCGGCAAGAGCATGCTCAGCGACCGCGTGCGCATGCAGGCTTCCAGCCTGTTCGGCGCGCTTGCGCTGGCGCTGATCGCAGCCGGGATCTACGGTCTGATGGCCTACTCCGTAGCGCGGCGCACGCGCGAAATCGGGGTGCGCATGGCGGTGGGCTCGAAGCCGGCGGAGATCATGCGCCTCATCCTGCACGACAGCCTGCGCCTGGCCCTGGTCGGAATTGCCATCGGCCTCCCCGGCGCGCTCGTGTTGATGCGGGCGGTTTCGGGCATGCTGTTCGGGCT
>PMBZ01000058.1 GCA_003153975.1 Hyphomicrobiales bacterium | reverse complement strand
TCGTACGGGAAGAGCGGCGCTTGGGGCACGGATCGCCCGGCGAAGGGCACTGCGGCGAGTGCGCAGGCTGCAGCCGGACGGCTTCGTTCCTTGCCAGCCGCGCCTTCAATAAGCACCTCGGCGTCTGCTGCGGCGTGAGCTACCCCGATGTGGCCCGGCGGCCCCGGCAACGCCACGGCTGTCAGCGGTCTTTGCCTCAAGTTCCCAACCTGGCCGGCTGGAGCACCCTGGCCCACAGCCATCCCCTGAGAGGTGCCAGGCGGCCGGCAACTCGATGGCGGCACAAGACCTCCTGGAAAACGGCCACGCCAGAGGCAACAGGTAATTGCGGGCGGCCAAATTCGTTACAAAAAAGTCACTCTCTGATTCGCGCGCCATTGCAAGCGGTTTCCTACCGTTGACCGGATAGGTTGCATCGAATACAACCGTAAGTAGCACGAGGCCGCTGGATTGCCGGGGCAAAGGGGGTGGGCAGACCCCTTCGGTGAACTGGCGGCGGGGGGGAATTGGGCGAGAATCTCATTCCCACGTTGCAAGTCCGGAACTTTTACCGGGCGAACGTCGCGGGTTTCGCCTCAATGGCTTACGGAACGGGGAATTATGGTGAGAAAACTTTTAATTTGCGCACTAGCACTTGGCGGCTTCGCTGCCTCCGCGCAAGCGGCCGATCTCAGCCTTAGCAATCTGAAAGACCCGTTGCCGGAGAAAATCTCCTTCGCCGGCGTCACAATCTACGGCACCATCGATGTCGGCTACGGCTACATGACGAATGGCGCTCCTATCAGCGGCGCGTTTTACGAGGGCCTCGACTACAATATGTACGGTGCCAAGCAGAACCGGCAGAGCACCTCGGTTGTGACCAATAACGCGCTGTCGCAATCGCAGATCGGCGTGAAGGTCGAAGAGTCGGTTGGCATGGGCTTCGTCGCCCTTGGCAAGCTCGACACCGGCTTCAACCCGATCTCCGGCGAAATCGCCGATGCGTGCGCGAGCTTGGTCCGTAACAACGGTAAGGATGTGAGTACATGGACTTCCTCGGCCGATGGCAGCCGCTGCGGGCAGGCCCTGAACGGCCAGGCCTATGCCGGCTTGAGCAATGCAAGCTACGGCACGCTGACGGTTGGCCGTCAGAACTCGCTCGACCTCGATGTGGTGGGCTCCTACGACCCGATGGCTGCCTCCTATGCCTTGTCGCTGACCGGCTTCTCCGGCGGCTCCGGCGGCGGCATCGGTTCCACGGAGACCGCCCGGTGGGACAACGCCGTCAAGTACGTCTATCAGTTCGGCCCAGTCCATGCTGGCGGAATGTACTCGGCTGGCGGGGCGGACACCTCCATTCAAGCCGATGCGTACGCCGCCAACCTCGGTGCCTCGTACAAGGGATTCTCCATTGACGCTGTGTACACCAAGGAGAACGCCGCGGTTGGCATGGCGACGCTTGGATATTCGAACTCTCTCACCCCCGCTGCCGGAACCTGCAACCCGAATGCGGTTGTAGGGGGCACCGTGGCTGCCGGTACAGCCGGGAACTTCTGCCCGAATGCCCTTAACGCCACCATCACCGACAACGAGGCCTGGACGGTTGCCGGCAAGTACGTGCTCGAACTTGGCGGTGGTTTCAAGGATGAAGGGCCTTCTTCGAAGGTGACCTTCTTCGCGGGCTACCAGCACACCGACCTGAATAACCCGGATCACTGGGTTGCCACCGGAACGGCGACGATTGGCGGCTATCAGATGTGGACTGTCAACAACCAGCCCTTTGGCATCGGCAGCACCAAGACCCTGCAGACCGAATGGGCAGGCGCGAAGTATGAGACAGGTCCGTGGGCGTTTACCGGCGCTTACTACCACCTGAGCCAGAACAACTATGTGGCTAGGTCCCTGACCGGCTCGCTTACCTCACCTACAGCGGCTAACTGCACAACGACTTCGACGAATTTGCAAAAGGGCAACTGCTCTGGCGATACGAATGTCGTGTCCGGCCTTGTCGACTACACCTTCAACAAGCACTTCGACGTGTACACCGGCGTGTCTTGGTCCAACGTCACTGACGGCCTTGCCGGCGGCTTCGTTGACGGCACAGAAAACACGACCGTTGTGACAGGTCTGCGTTTGAAGTTCTAAGATGGACGCCAGGGTAACCTGGGCCGGACGAGCGAAATAGCGGCGGGCGGTGAGAGATCACCGCCTGCTTTTTTAGTGGGTGCTGGCAGCGCGGCTTTGGCTGCGGCGTATGGCATCCAGGGGAGACGCTCCAGGAGGAAAATGCTTTGAGCGGGCCGGGCTGCCGGTTGGCGTTTTTGGGAAGGCGCAAATCGATCATCGGAATGCGGACAGGTTTTGCCTGGACTGCAGCACGCGGGGCCATCGTGGTCCGCCGCATCGCCTCAATCTTTGGGTTCGGCCGTGCGGATGAGGCGGGCCTGCCGGGGTGAGGCTCAATGTGAGGGGCAATGGAAACGCCGCTGCTCAAAGAAAGCAGGACACATTTGCCCGGGCCTGTGGAGGCGGTGACCGCCCCACCACAATCGCAGACCCGCAAGTGCGTGGTCAGCGCGTCAGCTTGATCGACGCCACGGGCACTTGCCGCCCGGACGCGTGATCGGCCTGGGTGATGGCGACGAGGTGGTCGTTCTCGTTCTTGAACGTGACCTTGAAGTTGCCGGTGAAGCTGGCGCTTTCCGCCTCGATGAACAGGTGATTGCCGCTGATGGTGCCGCTCACCTTGCCGGTCGAATGCCCGGCCCGCTCCTCGAACCAGCCTTCGAGCCGGTTGCCGTCGCAGGTGACCTGGCTCGACGCTTCAAGCTTATAGTCCGTGCCCGCGCAGGCGATCACCTGGTTGATTACGTCCGCTGCGGCCATGGCGTAGGAGATGCGGCAGGAGACGAACTCCGGCGACCCGCCGATGGGCGTCACCGCGCCCTTGCCGCGCCACGCGCCATTGAGGTTCCGCATCAGATCGAGCCCTTGGGCGGTGCAGATGGCGAACGCGGGCGCTGCCGGCAGCGCCGCGGCGGCGGCGAGGGAGGCGAGGATGAAGCCGATCGATTTGAAGCTTTTCATACCGGACCTGAACGAATGGGTGAACGGAACAGCAGGGGTTCGGGTTGAAGGTGGAAATAGCTGCGGCGCGGACTTCGTGAGCCTCGGCCAAGCGTTACCCGTTTCGCGCGAGATCTTGGCGAGACGGAGACTGAGCGAGGACATTTTTGCGCGGGGTTGCGCATATGGTTTATACGCTCCGCGCGATCCGCTTGCAGTCCCGGCCGGCGCAGGTTAGAAAAACGCCAAACAGGTGCGGGGGAGATGAGGAATATGATTCCACTTCTTGGGTTTATCGCGATGATCATCGGACTGTACATCTGGGTGATCATCATCAGCGCGATCCTGAGCTGGCTGGTCGTCTTCGATATCGTCAACCGGCGGAACCGCGTGGTCTATCTGATCGGCGACAGCTTCCACCGCTTGACCGAGCCGGCGCTGCGTCCCATCCGGCGGGTGCTGCCGGATCTGGGCGGCGTCGACATTTCGCCCGTCGTGCTGATCCTGGGCCTCATCTTCCTGCGCGATGTGGTCATCTACGGCTGGATCGCGCCGCACGTGCTCTAGGGCGGGCAGGGCAGTGGAGCTTCCCGCCGCGCCCAGTTCCGATGGCATCGCGATCCATGTGCGGCTGACGCCGAAGAGCAGCGCCGCCCGGGTTGCCGGGGCGGAACTGCATGGCGATAAGCCCGTGCTCAAGGCGCATGTGACTGCGCCGCCTGAAGACGGCAAGGCAAACGCCGCCCTGACCGTACTTATCGCGGGCTGGCTCGGGGTGCCCAAGTCGAAGGTGACGGTGAGTGCCGGCCAGAAGTCGAGGTTGAAAACAGTGGCGGTGGCCGGCAATCCGCTTGAGCTGATGGCAAAAGTGGAGCTTCTTCTGTCGGCCGGGCCAGGCAATGGGCGGAAGGGGGCAGGCTAGCATGCGCGCTTCTGGGAGGCTCGATAGTGCCTTGAACGGAGTTCGCGAGCTTCGGTCATGCCGGAACCCGGCATCTGGCAGCGCCTAAGTTGGCGCAGGTGGGCAGGCCGGGGACCGTCGGCGGCAGGCTCGCCCAGCGTTCAGGCGGCCCCGCGCCTTGCAGGATTTGGATCGTTGGAAATGTGGCCGCCCCAGGCGGCATGTGGTTAGGGGCTATGAATATGTCAGCGGGCATCCGTGCGGTGGCAATCGTCCTTGTTGCGGGCGCTGTCTGGGATTTGTTCACGACCTTCTACGGGCTCGCCCGTTATTTCGACCTGCCCCTTAATCCCGGTATCAATCCCGTGCAATTCACGTTCGGGCTTGTGCTGACGGCAATCATCTTCGGCTTCGTGATCGCCACGCACCTCGTCTGGACCATGAAGGGCGACGATCTCATGGTGCAGGTGCTGAAGGCGGCCTGGGCGGCCTGCATCGCCATCAACCTCATCACCTCGTGGCAGGGAACCAAGCACTTCGTTTTCTACGGCGACGATGGCGATGCCGCGCGGGGCATTGGCTTGGCACTGGCAACCGCCTTGACCGTCGCATCGACGATCTTCTTGTCGAGGCTCGTCATGGGCAAGGAGACGGGCGCGTCCTAGCGGCTGCGCGGAGAGCCGCCGCCGTGGCTGGCTGGTGAAGGAGCGAGTGGGGGAGGGGCCTCGACGCGGTTTACACCGCGCGGAGCATCGGCTGGGCGCTTCTGCGGACCGCTTAACAGGCCGCTTAAAAACCGGAACGGTTTCTACTCTTGGCGGGAACGGTGGTTTCCTGGGATGATAAGGCGATCCCAGGCTTTCCCTGGCCGGTGCACTTGCACAAATACCTATACTCCCGAACACCGCGTTAAGCGGTAGCCGGGAGTTGCGAGACGGTATGCCGGAAAGAGCCTGTGTATAAACTGCGATGTCCGCTCCGTTGCTGTGCACGGAACGGCAGCCGGAGCCGTAAGGGCTGCCGGCAAAGCCTGATATCGAAGGACCTGCGCGTTATTACGCGCCGCTGGTCTGCATGCCTTCAAGACGTGGCGCCGTGGCAATCGGATCTTCGGAGCGGCGGGACTTGCCTTCGAAGAACGCACCCTGCTCGATGGCGAGCGACTTGTGAAACACGTCGCCCTCGACGTGGCTCGAAGCCTGCAGCGTGACGCGGTTGCCGCGCACGGAGCCCATCACCCGGCCGCGCACCACGACGTCCTCGGCAACGATGCCGCCCGTGATCTGGGCCTTCTCGCCGACGATCAGCGAGGAGCAATGCACGTCGCCCTGGATCTGGCCATCCACCTGCACTTCACCGCGGGAAAGCACGTTGCCAGTGACGGTGAGGTCCTCGCCAATAATGGAAGGTGCCATGCGATCCGGCCCGCGGAACGCCGGCGGCTTCTGCGCCTGGCCGCCCAGCGGAGGCATGCCGCTGCCCGCGGCGGGGCCGGACATGGGCGACATGCCAGACTGCCCCTGCATCGGTTGACCGCCAATGGCTTTGCTAGTTGTCTTGGTTATCGGCTTTTGCTGATCGAAATTGCTCATATCCGTCTCGGCTTTTCACTGAACATTAAGCTCGTCCCCAGAGCGATTAGGCGGCGGCGAGTTCGTTTTAGAGCACAGTTGGCGCTATTTCAACGTCGTTTACGCGAAGGCACGGGGCATTTCCCGCCATGTCTCCCGCAAGCCGCAGTAACGCGATAAATTCACACAACCGCCGGAGCTTGGACGTGGCGCTATCATTGCCGCTTTTTCAAGGCATCGAGTACCTGGGCGGCATGGCCTGTAACCTTGACGCCGCGCCAGCAGGCGGCGATTTTTCCATCGCGATCCACGAGAAAAGTCGAGCGTTCGACACCCATATAGGCCCGGCCGTACATCTTCTTCTGCGTCCAGACGCCATAAGCTTCGAGGACTGCCTTTGCCTCGTCCGAAAGAAGCGTGACGGCGAGCGAGTGCTTCCCGGTAAACCGGGCATGCGACTTCACGCCGTCGGGCGAAATCCCGAGCACCTTGGCGCCGAGCTTTTCGAATTCGGGATTGAGCGCGGAAAAGTCGAGCGCTTCTTTTGTGCATCCGGAGGTATCGTCCTTGGGATAAAAGTAGACCACCGCGAAACGTCCCCTGGAATCGGATAACCTTACAATATCGCCTTGCGCATCGGGTAGTGCGAAATCCGGTGCGGGATCGCCTTCTTGGAGCATGCTTTTGAGCCTTCCTTTTGTCGCCTTTTCCGGTCTATAGAAGCCGCGAGCCTGTGCCAAACTGCGTCCGCAACCGGCCTGCCAGGGCCGGACGGGGCTTTATATGTGCAGGATAGCATGGATTTGCATGGGGGAAGTTTGCATGCCCGGCGCGCGTTATACGGGATCGGCTCGACCGCTTTCCCTGCGTGTGTAGCCCAGGCTTTGCCGGCGTAGGCGGGAAAGGCGAATGGGTTGCGGCCGGAGCAGGAGCACGGGATTCGGTATCACGTCCAGCATGAGCGCCGTGAATGAAGATGGATGATCGTTCTAGCAGGCCCGGAACGCGCGGCGCGCTTGTGCCGCAAAGGCAGGGCGGCGCCGGCGGCAGGCCAGTCTCCCTTGGCAGGTATCCGCAGGGTGGCCGGTATCCCCCGGATGGGTTCCCCCGGCCAGGGAAGCCCGCCTCGCGGCTTGGCAGGCGTTTGGCAAGCTACGCCGGCATTTTCCTGCTTGCCGTAATGGGCATTGCTTATGCCCGGCTGCTCATAAGCCCGGTGTCGCTCTCCTTTCTCGTTCCGGCGTTGCAGGGACAGATCAACTCTCAGCTTCAAGGCTATAGTTTCCACGCCCGCGATGCCATTTTGCGGCTGGCAAACGGCTGGCGGCTGGAATTCCGCCTCGCCGATGTGCGGCTGGTGGACGAGAGCAATCAGGAAATCGCCAAGGCACCGTTCGCCGCGATCGGCATCAGCGGCTCGTCGCTGTTCAAGCTTTCGCCCGCGGCATCCAGCATCAGCCTTCTGGGTCCGAAGCTCCTGGTGTTCAATACGCCCGGCAAGGGCCTGACGCTGACCGAGCCTCCCGTCACGGCCGAGACTTCCGGCGCAGCCGGGACGCAGTCCGGAGACAGCTGGGAGCCCGCAGGCGAAGCACCTTACGCCGATTTGGCTGCAAAAGAGCGCATGCGCGCGGTAGCCGCCAGCTCGCAAGGGGACAGGCAGCAGCCGCTTGTGGAGCGCTTCAATCCGGCGCCCGTGCTCGCCCGTCTGTTCAAGGTTCTGAAGCTCAGGGGCGGGGCGTCCCAGGCGCTTCACCAGATCGGCGTCAAGGATGCGAAGGTCTACTTTGCCAGCGAGAAGGGCGTCGCGGCTTGGCAGATCGCCGATTTCCACATTGACCTGGAAGAGGAAGGAAGCGAGAGCGCGCTGCGCGGAGAGCTGAAGATCGCAAACGAGGATACGGCTTGGCACGCGTCGTTTAGGGCGGTGAACCGGCCAAGAAGCAACCGCTACTCGCTGACCGCCTCGATCCAGGACATTGTTCCCCGCGCAATTTGGAAGAGCATCCCTGCTTACGAGGCGCTGAAACTCGCGGATCTGCCAGTAAGCGGGGAGGCACGCTTCGACATCGGGCACGATGGCACGCTGCTTGGTGGCGAGGGTGAGATCAGGCTTGGCAGCGGACGGTTCTTCTCGCCTCACAATCCGCATACCGCCGCAATCGATAGCGGTCTCCTCAAAGTTTCCTACGACAAGGCCAGCAGGACGCTCGCGATCAAACCCTTCGAGGTGCGCTGGGACGACTGCCTGCTCACATTGAATGGAACGGTCGCATATTCGAACGATGCCGCGGCGAACCAGCCCGTTCTGCTCGCGGACCTGGACGGAAGGGGCACCATGCTTGGCGCGCCGCAATTCGGTGTGTCTCCGTTCCCTGTCGACACGCTTAAGATATCGGCCAGCTATCAAGAGGCAACGGACACAATCTCGCTCAAGGAATTCACCGTGGCGGGAGGGGGGGGCGCGATTGCGCTGAGCGGCCAGGCTTCCGAAGTCACCTCCGGCGGCCCAATCAAGGTTAATGGCGTCGTGTCGCCGATGCCGCTCACCCCGGTCAAGGCATTTTGGCCGGCCTTGGTCTCACATGGCACGCGCGAGTGGGTTGGAAGCCACGTCCCGGCTGGGCGCATCACGGGCGGCAGCATTTCGGTAAATTCCACCGTAGCCGCTCTGCTGGCTCTGTACGAGGACGGCGACATTCCGGATTCGGCGTTCTCGATGCGGGCTGGGTTCTCAGGTCTGCAGATTTATCATATCAAGGGGCTTCCCCCGATCCTCGCAAAGGAAGCCAGCCTCCGTTTCTCGGGCCGCCATTTCCTATTCGACATTCCGGGAGAGGCGCGCATCGACCTGCCGAGCGGCCGCTCCCTTTCATTCACCGGCGGGCAATTCGCGGTCGAGGACCTGAGACCGGAAATCGTGGACGCGGAAGCGCGGTTCAAAGGCACCGGCGACGTTACCTCCGTGCTGGAACTGCTCGATCAGCCCGCACTCGGCTATGTCAAGTCGACCGGCTTCAAGCCGGGCTTGGTCAACGGCCAGGTTTCGGCGGGCTTCAAAATCGGTTTCCCCGTGTCCAAGGAACCCAAGCTCGAACAAATGACCCTGGCGGGCAAGGTGCGTGTGTCGGAGGTTAAGTCGGCCGCTTTGCCGGGCGGGCTGGCGGTGAACGGCGGCGCGATCAACTTCGACATTACCCAGTCCGCGATCAGCGCGAATGGCGATCTCAAGGTTAACAACATCCCTGTCGCGCTGGCGTGGCAGCGCATTTACGACGCGCCGCCGGAGCGGCAGCCGACCTTGCGCCTGGCGGCCGTTCTAAACGAGAAGGCGCGGGACGAGTTGGGCCTCAATATGAACCACATCGTCAAAGGCGATCTGCCCATCGCGCTTGCAGTGTCGATGCAGGGGGATGGGCCGCCCAAGCTCTTCATGGAGGCGAACCTCACCAACTCGGATCTTTTCCTCACCGCGATCGGCTGGCGAAAGCCGCCAGCGCAAAAGGCCTCGCTGACCTTCGATCTGATCCAGCGCCCCGACAACTACCTGATGCTGGACAATTTCGCGCTGACCGGGGACGGGCTTAACATTAACGGCCATGTCCTCTTGAACGACAAGCACCGCATCGCCGCGTTCAACTTTCCGGCATTTTCGACCAATGCGCTGACCCAGCTAGCCATCAGCGGCGAGTTGACGCCGCAGAACGTGCTCAAGGTGCAGGCGAAGGGGCCTTCCTTCGACGGCCGGCAGTTTTTCAGGTCGCTGTTCCAGGGCGGCAAGATTTCGGAAAGCCAGCCTACGCCGCTCAAGGACGAACCGGGGCTCGACCTGAACGTCGAGATCGAAACGGTGTTCGGCTACTACGACGCGACGGTCAAGTCCGTGGTCGTCGATGCCAGGAGGCGCGGCGGCAAGCTCTCATATCTCGAAGCGGCCGGCCGGCTCGATGGGGAAGCGCCGCTGCTGGTGCATGTTGAGCAGAAGGCGGGACGCGCGCGCACGCTGACCGCCGACGCAACCAATGCGGGCTCGGCCCTGCGCCTCATGGGCGCCTGGGGCACCGCGCGGGGCGGCACCATGAACCTCAAGGTGTCTCTCGATGGCAGCGGAGGCGTGGAAAAGTCCGGCGTGCTCGATGTCCACAGGCTTGAGATTGTGGGCGACGAGGTTGTGGGCAGGGTGGTTTCNNGCCTATGGGGAGCGTACCGTCTTCGAACGCATTATTGTGCCCTTTTCGATCACCTCAAGCGAGCTTCAATTGCAGGATGCGGTCATCCGCGGGCCGGAGTTCGGCGTGACTGGGCACGGGCGGGTGGACTTCGCGCGCGAGGTTGTGGCCTTTTCCGGAACCTACGTTCCGTTTTACGGCGTTAACAACCTGCTTGGGAGCGTTCCGATCGTTGGCGACATCCTGACCGGACCGGGAGGTGCGGGGGGCATTTTCGCCATGACTTTCGCGGTCCAGGGGCGCATGTCCAACCCTGAAGTCAGGGTGAACCCCGCGTCCATGTTCGCGCCGGGCCTCTTCCGGCAGGTTTTCGAGTTCGATAGCCGCGCGCAGGCGGTACAGTAGCCTTGCCCGCGCGGCGGGATTGACGTTCAAGCCCAATTCGCGGATAGGGATAGCGCCAGTACAGCCGGAAGCAAGTTCGCACCCCGGTTGCCGCGCGCTCGCAAGCGAACTTGCTTCCGATAAGCTGTACTAGATTCAATGAGTTGCTAGTACGCCTGATCCGCGGGAAATCCTGTAAGCGCTCGCGGCAAACGGGTCAGGATTTCCCGCGGGGCGTACTAGCGAATGGAGAGAAGAACGCATGACCGCGACGCTAAAGGACGCAATCGACGCCGCATACGAGCGGCGCCAGGACATCAAGCCCGGCCAGCAGGGAGCTGTCGCCGAAGCGGTAGGGCAGGCGCTGGCACTCCTGGACAGCGGGCAGGCGCGGGTCGCGGAGAAAAAGGACGGCGCCTGGGTTGTTAACGACTGGCTGAAAAAGGCCATCCTGCTGTCGTTCAGGCTGAACGATAATCGCATCATGGGCGGGACGGCGCCGGGGCCGTGGTGGGACAAGGTTCCGGCGAAATTCTCCGGCTGGACGGAGGAGAGCTTCCAATCTGCCGGCTTCCGCGCGGTGCCTGGCGCAATCGTGCGCCGCTCGGCCTTCATCGCGCCGGGCGTGGTGCTGATGCCCTGCTTCTTGAACGCCGGCGCCTATGTGGACGAGGGCACCATGATCGATACCTGGTCCACGGTCGGTTCCTGTGCCCAGGTTGGCAAGAACTGTCATATCTCTGGCGGCGTGGGCCTCGGCGGCGTGCTGGAGCCGCTGCAGGCAGGCCCGGTTATCATCGAGGACAACTGCTTCATCGGCGCGCGCTCGGAGGTCGCCGAGGGGGTGATCGTCGGCGAGGGCTCGGTTATCTCCATGGGCGTATTCATCGGCCAGTCGACGAAAATCGTCGACCGGATCACCGGCGAGGTTCTTTACGGGCGCGTTCCGCCTTACTCCGTCGTGGTCCCAGGCACACTGCCCGGGAAAGCGCTTGCAGACGGTACGCCGGGGCCGTCGCTTGCCTGCGCGGTCATCGTCAAGCGGGTCGACGGCAAGACCCGCTCGAAAACATCGATCAACGAGCTGTTGCGCGACTGATATGGTCCGGTAACTCTCCGCGTGTTATAGGGTGGCGGCCAGTTGGCGCTTGGGGGCCGGGCGCCTTTGGCGCGCGCGCCGCAAGGCGGCACGGCCGATGCAGGGTATCGCCGCAAGCTATCGCAGTCCCTAAATATGGAGTTCAAGCGCCGCTGCCTGCTGGAAGCCGGTGCCGCGGCGATGCAGGCGGGCCGCTTGTTTCCCGTTTCCTGATTGCCGCCACTTTTGCCGCTCGCTCGCGAAGGCATTCGGAGACATAAGAGACACTGGCCGACGCAAAGAACAAGTGTGGCGGGCGGCTTTAGGTATTTTCCCGGCAAAGACCGGCGGAGGCGGAGCATGAGCTGGGCTGAGGTATTCTTCGGGTTTCACGGCCGGATCAACCGCAAGACCTTCTGGGCCGGCTGGCTCTCGCTGAGCGTTGCGGGCGCGCTGCTCATTGCGTTTCTTGCCGCCCTTGCCACTGGCGATCCCCTGTCGCCCGATATCTGGCGTACGCCGGCAGGCAAGGAAGGCACGTGGGTGCCGGTATGGTTTGCGTGGCTCGCCTTCCTGGCTTGGCCGCTCTCCGCGCTCGCGATAAAGCGCCTGCACGACCGGGACCGGCCGGCATGGCTTTGGTACGCCTATTACTGCATCACCATCGTGTTTTCGATGCCGCCGTTCAAGAACATGACGGGCGCCGAATTGGGCGCGGCCGGCAGCACCGCGATGATCGCGCTTCTGTTCTTCGGCATTTACGTTTTCTTCGAGCTTGCTGTGCTCCGGGGAATGCCCGGCGCCAACGCTCATGGCGGCGACACGCTGCCGGCCGCATATTGCGGCGGCGACTGGGATTTCCTGAGCCTGATGCTGGCCTGCGAGGGACGGATCGGCCGGGGCAGATGGTGGTACGGCATTCTGATCGCCGGCATCGTCATGACCGCGGCCTCGGCCGCGATGACGGTGGTGATAGATACCTACGCCGCGGGCTATCCCGAGCTTGAAAAGAATTTGGCAAATCCGGCTTGGCTCAACAGTCCGGAGGCTGAGCCCATCCTCTTCAAGCTCGGGCTCTGGGCGATTATTCCCATGGCCGCGCTCGTGCTGGCGGCGTGGAGCTTCATGGCGCTCAGCGTGAAGCGCCTGCACGACCGGGGCTTGAGCAGTTGGCTGATTTTGGTCGTCGTGCTTCCGTTCCTTGGCGCCATTATCCTGCCGGGTGCTGCCGGGGAGGGCGCGATCCGGCTGATCCTGCTGCTTCTCCTGGCGTCGCTGATCTGGAGCGTGCTTCAGTTCGGCATCCTGGAGGGCGAAACCGGCCCCAACCCGCATGGGCCAGATCCGCTGGCGGGGCGCGATTAGGCGTGGAGCGGATTTTAAACATTCTGTTCGCGTTCAGCGGGCGCATCGACAGGATCACCTGGCTCGTTTTCTTCCTGGCGCTTGCCGCCGCGGAATCCGCCGCCGGCACCTTGCTGCGCGATATGCTGGGCACAGGGGCTCCGGCAGGCGGCAACCCGTTCGAGGCCTATTTCGACGACCGGGCGGGGCTTGTGGCCGCGCTGATATTTCTGTGGCCCTCGCTCGCGGTCGACGTGAAGCGCTGGCACGACATTGGACGAAGCGGGTGGCTTACGCTCGTTGTCTATGGGCCTGCCTTCGCGATGTTTGTGGTGGAGGAGCTGAAGGGCGCTGGGGTTCTTCCGGCCACGCCGCTGCCGGGTCCGCTTCTTTCTCTGATGGGGCTCGTGTTCCTGGTTTACATCATCTTGCTCGGCGCACGCAAAGGTGCCGCCGCCGCCAACCGTTTCGGCGAGCCTCCCGGGCCTGGCTTGAGCGGGAAGTGAACGGCAGGCGCCTGGGCCGTGGCTCCGGATTCGATGGCTGTTCTGGCAAGTCAGCCATTTTTCAGCTTGAACGTGCGACTATATCAATGGCGGCACTCCGACGCGCCGCCATAAGACCCTCGCCCGATGCGCCCCAGAAGGCGAGGGTCCACTTCCTCCCCGCTCCGGCAATGCACCTCCTATCCTCGATCGTGCCATCCTCTCCCTGCTCGTTGCAGGTTGAACGCCGTTGCGGTGGCCCCGGTAAACATGGTCTTATGCCACAGTAGCGGCCGCAAGCCAGTGGCCTGTGCAGGCTAAAACGAATAGTTCCGAATTGGTCTTTTTCGCCGTGGCAAAGCCGGACGGCTTGACTGTACGTCCAGTACAGTCTGCGCCTTCCAGCTTTGCCACGTCAAAAAATTCCGGCGTCATAACCACTCGCTTTAACCGATACAGGGCACCAAGCGGCCGCCTTCCTCGAAGCCCCGGCAACGTCCATGACACAAGCCATCGTTCACGCCCAGCAATTGATCCGCTGCCGCAGCGTCACCCCGGAGGAGGCAGGCGCTCTGCGCTATCTGGAGAGCCAGCTTTCCGCCGCCGGTTTCAGATGCCGGAGGCTTCCCTTCAGCGCGCCAGGCACCCCGGACGTGGACAACCTTTACGCCCGCCTCGGCACAGGCTCGCCGCACCTTTGTTTTGCGGGGCACATCGATGTCGTGCCGCCGGGCGACGAGGCGGCCTGGCGCCATCCACCCTTCGCGGCCGATATCGAGAACGGCGTGCTCTACGGCCGGGGCGCGGTGGACATGAAGGGGGCTCTCGCGGCCAAGCTCTCCGCGGTTCTGGACTTCCTTGGCGAAATGGGGCCGGCGTTCGGGGGATCGATCAGCTTTCTGATTACCGCCGACGAGGAAGGCCCCGCCATCAACGGAACCCGCAAGGCCGTGGAATGGCTGGCCGCGAGCGGCGAGCGGCCGGATGCCTGCGTTCTGGGCGAATGCACTTCGGAAAACGCGGCCGGAGACACGATCAAGATCGGCCGCCGCGGCTCGCTCAANNTTCCAGCCCTCGAACCTGGAGATCACCAGCATCGACACCGGCAATCCGGCCACGAATGTTATTCCCGGCGCCGCGACGGCCCGCTTCAACATCCGCTTCAACGACCTCCACTCTGGCTTGAGCCTCAAGGCCTGGATCGAAGCCCAGGCGAGGGCCGCGCTGGCGGGAAGCGGCATCGATTTCACGCTCGAATGCGAGTTCGCGGCCGAAAGCTTCCTCTCCAGTGCGAGCGGCTTCGTCGAACGCCTGAGCGATGCGGTCGAGGCCGGGACGGGCCGGCGGCCGGAGCTATCGACCGGCGGAGGCACCTCCGACGCACGGTTTATCAAAAACCTCTGCCCGGTGGCGGAGCTTGGCCTTTTGAACGCCACGGCGCACAAGGCGAACGAGTGCGTGGCCGTCTCCGATCTCGAAAAGCTCAGCGCTATCTACGGCCACTTTCTCAGGCTCACATTCGCGTGATCGAAGCCCCAGCCGTCGTTCCGGCATGGTGCCGGCGCGGGGCAATTTCATGTGGGGAGGCAGGCGGGGGATGAGGGCGGTTTGAATTCCTGACGGAACCTGAACGGCACGTTCATGTAGCGTTCACACGGGCACGCGCATGGTTAACCTGTCCAATCCCTGTAGTTAAACCATCACGAACCTTTCCTCGGCCACATTCTGGGAGGTATGAGATTCAGGGGTCTCATGCCTCCCTTTATTTTTGCGTAAGCCCGCCTCCAGCCACGCTTGTCAGACTCCCGGTGCTTGCTTAGGTACACGGTCTAACTGAAACGATGGCCCACAAGGAGTGAAACGTGGCATTTCAATTTCCGGATCTTCCCTATTCCTACGATGCGCTGCTGCCCTACATGTCGATGGAGACGCTGCAGTTCCATCACGACAAGCATCACTTCACCTATTTCGACAACATGACCAAGCTGCTTCCGGCCTCGGGGTTGGAGGGCAAGAGCCTGGAAGAGGTCATCAAGGAGAGCTTCGGCAAGAACACGCCGCTGTTCAACAATTCCGCCCAGCACTACAACCACTCGGAATTCTGGAAGTGGATGAAGAAGGACGGCGGCGGCACGAAGCTTCCGGGCGCCGTGCAGGCCAGGATCGACAGCGACCTGGGCGGCTACGACAAGTTCCGCCACGAGTTCATCGAGGCCGCCAAGGCGCAATTCGGCTCGGGATGGGCTTGGCTCGCGGTGAAGAACGGCAAGCTCGAAATCATGAAGACGCCCAATGCCGAGAACCCGCTCGTGCATGGGGCCATGCCGGTGCTCACCGTCGACGTATGGGAGCATGCCTATTACATCGACTACCGCAATGCGCGGCCGAAGTTCGTCGAAGCCTTCGTCGATCATCTGATCGACTGGGATTACGTCGAGGAGAAGCTGCGCCAGGCGGCGTAACCAACCGCCGCGAACGAATGGGCTGGGCAGACGCCCAGCCCCAAAACCGGGCCGGCGCGCCCAGAGTTGGCTTGTTGTCAAGGCATTTTCATTCGCCTTCGTTTCCGGGAAGGCAGGGTTTCGTTTTGGCGGGCGCGGGCGGTTGAACAAGCCTCCCTCAGTTCATTGCGGCGCCCGGAAGCAGCTTGGCAATGTTTTTTCAAAGGTTTTTTTACGCGACGCACCTATAGGTAGTATCTGGCCTTCCCAGAGAGTGTGCCCGCATGTTTGCACGGATGAAAATTGCCACGCGCATCAATCTGACCGTGGTGCTGGCGGCCGCCGGCATCCTCGCCGCGATGCTCATTGGACTTTGGATGCTCAGGGCGCAGATGCTTGAGGATCGGCGGACGCAGCTTCGCTACATCCTGGATTCAACGCTTTCGGTGGCTCTTGCCGCCGCGCAGGCCGCCGGTGGCATCGAAACCGGCCCCGGCCGCCAAGCTTTCACGAAATCTCTCAACGCGGCGCGGTTTGGCAGCGCGGCCGAGGTGAACTTCGTTTTCGCCTACGATTACGACGGCGTTACGCTTAGCCATTTGAACCCCAGCTACGTGGGACAGAACCGCCTCGACGAGGTCTATGCCAACGGCGAGAGAATGGTCCGGAAGTTCAGGGAGGCGGCGCAAGGGCCTTCTGGAACCGGCTTTTTCGAATATCCAAGCCCCAAGGGCGCGGGAGGTCCAATAATCCCCAAGCTGGGGCTCGTGCAGAACGTGTCCGGGCTGGGCTTTGCCGGCGTTGGCATTTACATCGACGATGTCGATGCGGTCTACATGCACCGTCTCCTCATGCTGGGGGGATTTGTGGCGGTTGTGCTGCTGGCCATCGCGGCCGCGAATTATTTTATCGGCCGTTCGATTTCGGCGCCGCTTTCAAAACTGACAGAGAAGCTTTTGCGGCTCGCAAATGGAGACCTGGACTACTCCGTGGCCGATGAGGGCGATGCGTCCGAGCTTGGCGAAATCGCCCGCGCGGCCGAGGTCTTGAGGCAGAACACCATCGAACGGAACGAGTTGCAGGCGCGCGTGGACGCCGGCCGGGAATATCGGCAGCAGCGCGAGCTTAGTTTCCAAAAGCATGCGAGGCAGTTCGAAGCCAGCGTAGCGAAGGCGGTGGGCACGCTGCGCTCCGAGGTGCAAGAGTTGCGGCAGTCGGCGGAATCGCTGGTGGATTCGGCCGAGAAGGTAACGTTCCACGCGGCGCAAGGCGCGAATGTCTCGACAAGCGCGTCCGATAGTTCCAACGCCGTGGCGGCCGCGACCGAAGAGCTTAGTTGCTCCATACGGGAAATTTCCGGACAGGCCCACCGCACCAACGCCGTGGTTGAGGCGGCTGGCGTGGAGGCGGAGCGCACCAACGCCGATGTCGCGGGCCTTGCCGCCGCCGCCGAGCAGATCGGCTCGATCGTGGCGGTGATCCGCGGCATCGCCGACCAGACCAACCTTTTGGCGCTGAACGCGACCATCGAGGCGGCCCGCGCGGGCGAGTCGGGGCGCGGTTTTGCGGTGGTGGCCGCCGAGGTCAAGGAGCTGTCCGCGCAGACGGCCCACGCGACCGACGCCATCGCCGATCAGATCCACGCCATCCAAAGCTCCACCAGCACGGCGGTCGGCGCCATCCAATCGGTGGCGGGGAAGGTCGCGGACATCCAGGCCTTCACCGGCGCCATCGCTGCCGCCGTCGAGCAGCAGACGGCCGCCGCCGAGGAAATTGCCAGCAACATCATGCGGGCGGCCAAGGCCAGCGACAAGGTTTACATGAGCACGAGCGACGTTTTGGAAACGGCCGGGCAGACCAAGCAGGGAGCGGCGTCGGTGTCGCATGTCTCCCAGCATCTCTTGGACGTGTCCTCGCAGCTTTCCGCCGCCGCCCAGGAATTCGCTACCGCAGTCCGGGGCGAGCAGGCCGCCCAGGCTCATGAGGACGCGGGTGGCGAGGAGTGGCGCGAAGAGGCCCTCGCCGCGGCGTGACCATGCCGGGCGTCATGCCCATGGTGGTAACGGTCATCGCTTTGTGCAAAATGATCCAACGATGCTACAATGCGCCGGCTTGCCGGCTCCAGCAACCCGCTCGCAAGCTGCGGGCTTGGCACGTAAACCTCTGCTTCGAATAGCAACCCGCCGTTCGAGACATCCGAACCGAATTCCGAAGCCCCGCAGCAGGCAGAAACAAGCCGGTTGGGGTGGGGCGGCCCAATCCGGCCCCTGCAAGCAAGTCGGCGCACACCGCGCGGCAAGCTCGGCCCAATACATAGTTTCATGGCATGTTTTTTGCGCTGGAGGCGGATATGTTCGCTTAACGCGAGATGCTGGCGGCGTCGGGTGCGGAGGGCCGCAAGCATGGCGCGGAAGATGCACTTGCCTATTTGGCGGGACAGTGCGCGGCACACTGGCGGGTGCGGCAATGCCGAGGTTCGTTTCTCCGGCGGCGGCGCTGGCGGTTCGCCGCGCGGCTTGCCGCTAAATGTGCACGCATAGCCAAATTTCATAACACTATCCTGCATCCGCACGCGCAACATCCCAGCATACGAGCCGCTGTTCCCACAGTGTTCGCATGAAAGGCTTGTGCAAACCTTGCCTCGCCGCGTCCATTCGGCTTGCTTGCACGGTGTGCGGGCATTTATCGGCAAAGCTGTGGAAAAGCTGCGCGTTCTAAGGCCTGTTTACATTCCCCG
>PMBZ01000009.1 GCA_003153975.1 Hyphomicrobiales bacterium | reverse complement strand
CTCCGCCCAGTTTTGCGGGACTTTCTCGCGTAAGAAGGTGAGCACCTCCCCGGCGAACTCCCGCGATGTGGCGTAGCACTTGTTGTGCGTCACATGCTTGTGCATCGCGCCCCATAATCGCTCGATGGGGTTCAGGTGCGGGCAATAGGGCGGGATGAAGTGCAGCCGGATCCTGCGGCCCGGCTGGGCCAGCCAAGCTTGCACAAGCTTGGCGTGATGATAGCGCGCATTGTCCAGATAAACATGGATGATCGCCAGCAGCGGATACAGCGCTTCAAGCGATTCCAGCAGCCTTATCGTCGAGGCGGCGTCGATGGTTTCCGCCTCGATCATGCGGGTTTGCCCGGTTTCAAGGTCAATGGCGCCGTGAATATTGATGCGCTGCCGCCCGGTGGTCTGCTCTATTGCCAGCTTTTCTTCCTTGGGCGCCCAGCAGCCAACCGGCCGCGCGGCATGCGTTGGATGCACCGCATCCACGAACAGCACGGCCTCGTCCGAACCGAGCGAATTCAGCAGCTTCTTGTAACCTTCGATGAAGGCCTGCTGTTTTTCCGCATCGAGCTTGCGGCCGATGACTTCGGGCTTGTGGTATTCCAGGCCCAGCCGGTGCAGCAAGGCAATCAACCCCGCGCGGCTCTCGTAGACCACGCCGAATTCCCGCTCGATAAAGGCTCCAATTTCGCGCGTGCTGCGCGGCAAGGCCTGGGCAACATGAGCCTTCAGCGTCTCTTCCTGCGCCACGGTGAGACGGCTCGAACTGCCCCCTGCATCGAACTGTTCCAGCCCCGCGATCCCGCGCTCGTCATAGAGCTTGCGCCAGCCTCTGACCGTATCGTCGTCGAGATAAAGAACCTTCGCCACCCGCTCGCAGCTCAAGCCGTCATCGAGAAGCAGGACGGCATTCGCCCGGCGTGCAATCCGATGCTCCGCGGAACCGTCGCGGGCCAGCGACAGCAGTTCCTTCCGTTCGGCAGTGCTCAGAAATCCCCGGCGAATCATAGGGAGCATTGAGATCCCGTTCGCCTAAGCTTACAAGCACTTTCTGCCGGGTTTTCAATGAGTCAGGGTATAGATCGAATCCATAGGGGTGAACAAAGCTGGCAGCGTGGCATGGTCGAGGGCATAGGCGATCGCGCCGGCGTTGCCGCTGCCTGCGCGCGGCACGTAGGCTAGCGCATACGCTCCGATAGGCTGCGCATTAAAGGGCGTGCCTGCATAGCCCGGCGTTCCCGGCCCGCAGCCATTGCCAACTATGAATTCCTGTATCACGCCCCCGTGCCCCCATGGACCGGGCGTCGGGATAGCCGGAGGGTTGGCGGAAAAATTGCCGAGGATCGGTCCTGCCGTGCCAACCAAGATACATGTTCCGGCGGGGAAACTATAAAGGGTCTCCATGGTTGGCATGGCGGGCAGCGCCATTCTGTCACGTATTTGCGCCGGCGTCAGCCCGCGCACCTCGTTCGACCCGACCACCCAGGAGCCCTGCTGGCCACCGCAGCCCGCTGGGTTATTTGTGCCAACGCACGGGAGATAGAAACGGACATATTGCGTTGGCACCGATGTCAGCACGACGCGCGCCGGTGAGGATACGGAATTGAGGTAAGGCAGCGTCGGCGCGGGGATTTCCAAAAAGGCGTTGGCGTCAACGCCGTTGGTAATTGGCCCGAACGACGTGCCGCGCTCTGCCGGCGGAAAATTCTTCCCCCGGTACACCAAGCCAGTAACGATCTCGCCTGGCGGCAGGGGCAGGCCGTCCGGGCTTTGGGCAACCGCCAAGCTGACGGGGCCGGTTAAAAAGGTCAAAGCTGTGAACAGGAACAGACAAGTGTGCGAGGAGATCTGGGGGCTGTACATGGCAGCGTCCTTCCGTTGACCAGGATGCAATACGCCACATGACACGCTTGGATTGTATTGTTCGGCGTGATTGTCAAAATATTTGTCTATGATTGCATTGATTGACATGAGCGCGGGCATTGGCAGCCGGCAGGATAGTGCCGGCTGCCTTCAGCCGCGCGAAGGAGCGCCATCGGCCGGCACCTCCAGGGGGGCTTGCATCCCGGATGCCAGATACCTGCCGGATCCGGTGCTTGCGATCGAGGTGCTGCCGCCCTCCACGAAGCGCCTCGATAAGCATACCAAACTAAGCGGGTACTTCTGCGTTCCCAGCATCCAGCATTGCGTGGTCGTGGATGCGGCCGATGGCGCGGTTTTCCCCCGCCGGCGCGGCGAGGGCGGCTTAACCGTCGCCGCAATTCTCCGCGAAGGAGACCTCGCGCTCGATCCGCCCGGGCTCACGATTACCGCTGCCGGCTTGTTCGGCGCTTAGCTACTCGTCCGCCCGTATTGTGCTGGGATAGAGCACGGTTAGGAACAGCGGTTGAAGCCAACGCGAGCTTTCCTGTAAGCTATCCGCCATCCTCCTGGTTCTACTGGATTGCACCATCCTTGCATCTACTTCATGCCGCCACGACGAGCTGACGGATGCACTGCCCTGCGATAATGGAGCGCAACTTATGCGTAAGCTTGGTTTCGTCTTTCTGTTCTGCTCTTTCTCGATCTTCAGCGCAGGAGCGGCGGGCACGGAAGACCGCGAATTGCGGACGCTTCTTGAAGGGCGTTACGCCGCCTTGAAGGTTGCGATGGCGGCACGCAATGAAAACGAAATCGTCTCACTACTTTCCCCCGATTTCGTGAGTGAAGACCTTTCCGGCAAGGTGAGCACCGCCAGCCAAATGATCCAGCAAGTGAAGGCGCTTCCCCAAGACCCCAACAAGGTAAGCAAAACCACGCTTCTCTCGATCAGGCCCGAGGGCGGCGTCGCCGTTGTCGAGCAGCGCTATGACATGAAAACCAAAAAAATTAGCGCGGACGGCGCCAAGCGGGATGCCGGAATGACGACTCTTTCGACGGATACGTGGATAATGGTGAATGGAACTTGGCTTTTGCAGCGCACGGTAACAAACCAGCTCGACTTCTCCTTGGATGGCCAAGCAGTTGCTCATAAGGTTCGGGCGCCAGCACCGTAATATGTGGCAGCGGGCCGTGCTGGAAATAGCCCTCCCTGCTCAGGATCGCCGTGCGCTGCCGGGCAGGGAGACAACCAAGGCAGCCTAAGCCGCCTTCGATGCCGCGTGCTCGGCGGCGATTTGCTCCGCGAGCTTGCCGGTCAGCTCGACGAGGTGGTCGAACTTCGCCTCGAAGCTGCCGGCACCCGCCGTCGCCGACCTAAGCTCGATGATCAAGTCCTGGATGTCGGCCTCGGGAATGTGCGCCTCGATCGTGTCCCAGCCGTCCCAGCCGGGGCGTGCGTCGAAGCCCAGGATCTGGCCGCGCCGCGACGAGATCATGCCGTTGACCTTGGGCGTTGCTTCCGAGGGAACCGAGATCTTCACGTGGCTGATCGGCTCAAGCAGCACGGGCTGGCATTTGGGCATGCCCTCGCTCATGGCGATACGGCCGGCCGTGCGGAATGCCATCTCCGATGAGTCGACCGTGTGATACGAACCGTCCTTCAGGACAACCGCGACATCCACAACCGGGAAGCCCAGCGGCCCGGCGCCGAGATAATCGCGCACGCCCGCTTCCACCGCCGGGAAGTAGTTGCGCGGTACGGCGCCGCCCGTGACGACCTCGGAGAACGCGAAGCCATCCCCGCGCGGCTGCGGCGAAATCTCCACCACCACGTCGCCGAATTGCCCATGGCCGCCGCTCTGTTTTTTGTGCCGGCCGCGGATTTCGATGCTCTTGCGGATCGTTTCCTTGTAGGGGATCTGCCGCTTGCTTGTCTGCGCCTTGATGCCGAACCGCCGCAGCAGCCGCTCCAAAGTCACGCGCAAATGCATCTCGCCCTGGCCCCAGAGGATAATCTGGCTCACCTCGCGGTCGTGCACCAGCGACAGCGATGGGTCTTCGTCGATGAGCTTGGTCAGCGCCGCGGTGAGCTTGATCTCGTCCTTGCGCTCGGAGACGCCGATGGCGAAGCCGTAAACAGGCTTCGGCGGTTGCACTGTCCGGATGGAGATCGCGCCATTCTTCTCAGCCGTAAGCGTTGTGCCCGTTGGCATGCTCTCAAGCTTGCCAAGCGCGGCGGTCTCGCCAGCCGAAGCGGGGCCGCGCTTTTTCACATCCATGCCCGTGACCTGGAACACGCCGGAAACGCGCTCCTCGCCGGCCAAGCCATAGACAGAGGCGCCGTCCGCGAATTGCCCAGCCAGCACCCGCACCAGCGAGAGCTTGCCCGCGTGCGAGGTGTGAATGGTCTTCATGATGTAGGCGGCGGATTTCGCCGAGCCGAGCCCCAAGCGCTTCGCCGTCTCCTCGACGAACGGCGCTTCGTGCCTAAGCGCCTTCAAGAGCCGGCTCAGGCCGTTCCCGTGCTCGGCCGATCCGAAGAAGACCGGGCAAATCTGGCCGCGTTTGAATTCCGCCACGAGGTCGCCGAAGACCTTGTCGCGGCCCGGCGCGATGTCGCTCAGGAGTTGCTCCATCAGCTCGTCGTCGTAGTCGGCGAGCTTTTCGAGCATGGTGAAGCGCTGCTCGGACTCGAACTGCGCCAAGCCGGCGGGAATTTCGATGGTCTCGCTCAGCGCGTGCTCGCGATAGACGTAGGCGCGTTCGAGGGCCAAATCGACAAAACCGCTTACCGCGTTGTCTTCCCAGATCGGTATCTGGCGCAGGAGCAGCGGTATGCGGCTCGCGGACTGCATCATTTTCAGGACGCCGGTCAGGCCGTGGCCGGCCTTGTCGATCTTATTGATAAATAAGAAGTGCGGAATGCCCGTCGCTTCGAGGCTCTTCATCACCGTCTGCAAGGCGAAGAGCTTCTTCTCGTCGGCCTCGCAGACCACCACGGCCGCGTCGCAACCCGCCAGCGCCGCCATGCCATCGTGCATGAATTCGACGGAGCCAGGACAATCCAACAATGTGAACGTATCGCCAAGATACTCGGCACTGGCTGCATTGAGTTCGACGCTCATGCCGTGGGCCTGCGCTTCCGGCGAATGATCTCCGATGGTCTTGCGGATTTCGGAGCCTTCGTGGCCCGTGACGCCCGTTCTTGCGAGGATCGCTTCGAAGAGTGTTGTCTTGCCGCTGCCGTTGGGTCCGATGAGCGCGATGCAGCGCGGACTTCTGCCGTTCGTATTTCCTTGACTGCCCATTTCGATCTTCCTCTGCCGGAATTGTTCTTCTTGGGCCGCGCGCCGCGGCGGGCGGCGAAATGCTATCGTCGCGCGCGCAGCAGGACTTGGCAAGACCAAATAACAAATCAGGCTGTTCCTAAGCTGGGCTATTCTGACGCTGCCAAAATTCTTGTGCGAAGTCCGCGGCGGCCTCGAAACTTGGGTGCACCGCGACGGAAGGGGCGGCGCCCGGACCCAAGAGGAGGCGCGCGGTCCGCACCCCCGCGCCGACCAGCATGAGGTTATCCGCGAAGCCCTCGAATTCCTCGATCATCATGTGATCGCGCTTGCCGCGCAGGGCCGGACCGTCGCGATAGACCTCGCCCTGGTGGACGTCGGCGGCGATGCGCAGCGCGAAGGGGCGCGGATCGCTCGTATAGAGCACCACGGGTTTGCCGAGTGCCGCCATGAAGCCCAGTTCGTAGGCCGTGCCTCCGTCCGCTTCCGGCCCGTGCCAGGGCTGGATGTTGAAAAGCCCCATGTCGGCCCGCCGGATCTGCGCCTCGCACGCCGCCGCAATGGCGAGGCCAAGCCCGGCCGGATCGGGAAAATCGCCTGGGCTCAGGCCGGTGTCGAGCGGAAACAGCCCCGCCATGCCGCGCTGCGCCAGCGCCGCCTTCATGTTTTCCCCGCGCTCAAACGCATTTATGTAAAAAACATCGGGACCCGCCAGGTAGACATAAGGCCGTCCATGTACGTCAGGCATGGCGCTTGCTTCCTTCAAGTTGTGGGTGCCGGCGGGGACACCCACCCTAAAGCAATCCAAAGGTAACAATAGCGGGCGCGGTACGATCTTCGCAAATCGCCGCTGCCCTGTGGCATCTCGCCCGGCGATATATTCTTGCGCGCGCATGCTTGACTTGGCGCGAACTATAGTGCTGTTCAAGCTAGGTTTGACGTTCCGGGTTCGCCCGCGTCTCCGGCACCGCCCTCAGAAGGACGCATCGCAATGACCAGCCAATTCGACGCAAGCTTTGCCTTCACAGGACCGATCAGAGAGGAGGTCCAGGAGGCGCACCGCCAGGAGGTGGAGCATTCGGCGCACATGCCGGGCAAGATCGCCAACGCGAAGCTGCATGCGAACAACGATCTGCAGCGCTGGGTGATGTCTTGCAACCGGCTTGTGTGGGGCCAAGTGACAGGCCCGCTGCGGCAGCCTACGCGCGAGGAGATCGCTTGGCTGATGGAGCAGTTGAACCCCGAGTACCGCGACCGCCTTTTGGGCGAAGCGCGGATGGCCGCCGAGGCGCGCCATCTGGTCGAACTGCTGGAGGCGGCCGAGGTCGAGGCGCAGGCGCGGCTCGCGGCCCAACGCGCGGAGGATGCCCGCATTCAGGCGGAGGCGCATGCCCGGATGCAGGCGCAGAGAGCGCACGAGGCACGCAGCCAAGCAGAGCGCCAGCTCTGGGCGGAGTTCGAGGCTCACGACGAAACGCAGAAAGAGGCGCGCTTCAACGCATGGCGTGCCGCGCGCGGGAAGTAAGGGCGCTTCGCCGCGGCCCCTCGCGGCGGGGAGGAAGCAGCCGGCCGGTAATTTTCAAGGCCGGGGCGCAAGGGGCGAGTGCCCTGAACTGAGGGAATCTCCCTACATCCTGTTTTTCTCCCCATGAACTCGCCTTGGCGAGTTCGTGTCTTGGCGTTTCCGCATCCGCAAGCGGATGCGGATGGAGAAGGGACCCCTGAATAGCCGTAGCGGATGCAACAGCGTACCCTCTCCAGGGTGAGGGGTGAAACGCTTCGATCATGGCCGGAACCTGGCATTCGGCAAAAGCCGCCGCTGGCGCCTCCTTGCGGAGGCGTCAGCCGTCAGGCGGTACATGCTCTTACAGTGTGCGCGTCTCGATATGCGTGCGGAAGCACTCGATGATGTCGCCTTGCTTCATGTCCTGGTAGTTCTCGAAGGCCATGCCGCATTCCTGGCCGCCTGGTACCTCGCGCACCTCGTCCTTGAAGCGCTTGAGCGTCGAGAGCTTGCCTTCGTGGATCACTACGTGGTCGCGGATGAGCCGTACACCGGCGCCGCGTTCGACCTTGCCATCTGTGATGCGGCAGCCCGCGACCTTGCCGACCTTCGAGATATTGAACACTTCGAGGATCAGGGCATTGCCGATGAACTCTTCGCGCTTGATCGGCGGAAGCAGGCCGGACATCGCTTTCTTCACATCGTCCACGAGGTCGTAGATGATGTT
>PMBZ01000091.1 GCA_003153975.1 Hyphomicrobiales bacterium | reverse complement strand
GCGTGCCGTTCCTGGGCGAGCTGCCGCTGCACATGTCGATCCGCGAGACCTCGGACGCCGGCCGGCCGATCGTCATCTCGGAGCCGGAGTCGGCGCATGCCGGGCTATACAAATCCATCGCGGCAACGATCTGGAGCGGGCTCACGGGCAAATCCGCCAACCCGTCCGCACCGAAGATCGTGATCGAGTAAGGGCGCCGCCGTATGACGCACCCTCTCCCCTTGCGGGAGAGGGTGGCCGCAACGCGGCCGGGTGAGGGGTAAGCCGCACCTCTGGGGGGCAGGTTAGCAGGCGGTCAGGCTGCCGCGGGCCGGGCGGGCTCGCTGGCGGCGGGTTTGCCCGCGTAGGCGAGGGCGGGGTGCACGGCGCGCTTGAGAGCCTCGGGCAAACCTGCGCTGGCGATGCGGGCGGCCGGAAGCTTGATGCGCACCTCCGTGCCGGCACCCGGCTCGCTCGAAATCTCGATAGCGCCGCCGTGCAACTCGGCGAGCTGCTTGGCCAGCGGCAGGCCGAGGCCGGTGCCCTCGAAGCGCTTGGTCATGCTGTTGTCGATCTGGCGGAACTTCTCGAAGGCGGCTTCGATCTCGTGCTCCGTCATGCCGATGCCTGTGTCGCGGATGGCGATGCAAAGCCCGCCATTGTCCTCCAGCGCGGCGGCGATCTCGATCTGGCCGCCGGCGGGCGTGAATTTGACCGCGTTCGACAGCACGTTGATGAAAACTTGCCTGAGCCGTACCTCGTCGCAGCGGATCTTGATGCCCTGCTGCGGATATTCCTTGAGGATCTTCACGCTGCCAGACTTGGCCTGGGTTTTGACCGCGCGGAGGCTAGCGCCCATGATCGCGGCGAGATCGGCGACGCTCTCGGTAAACTCGACCTTGCCGGCCTCGATCTTGGCGATGTCGAGCACGTCGTTGACGATGGAGAGCAGGTGGTGGCCGGCATTGTTGATGTCGGCGGCATATTCGAAATAGGCGGGCGAGTTGGCGCCGAACAGCTTGTCGCGGATGATCTCCGAAAAGCCGATGATGGCGTTNNTCGTGGCTCATATTGGCGAGGAACGCCGACTTGGCGCGGTTCGCGGCCTCGGATTGCTGCTGGGCCAGCATGAGCTTCGAGTTCATCTCCTGCAGGTTGACGCGTTCGCGGGCGAGTTCCGAGGCGGTCTTGACCAGCGCCTCGTGCTGGATGGTCAGGCTTTCATTGGCTTCTTTAAGCTCGACGGCCCGTGCGTTCACTTCGATCTCGTAGCGGACCCGGTTGGAAATCTCCTGCACGACCATGGCGGCCATCGCGCCGGAAAGCAGCATGGCGGCGCCGCCGAGGCCCAGGATGATGAGGGCCAGCCGGGTGGGGCCTGCCAGGAATTCGTCCTTGCCGAGCCCCACGATGGCCACGAGCGGGTAGCCTGGAACCTTCCGCCAGTCGGTAATGCGCTCGACACCGTCGAGCACGCACGGCGCGATATAGGCGCCCCGGTTTGCGTGGGCGGCGGCCTCCACTGACTCCGCTCCAGCAAGCGATGTGCCTGGGGGGAATGCTGCTACCGAGGCGCCGGCGTTCCTTGACCGGACGATCTTGTCGAGCCCGGCAACCGACATGACGCCGGTTGCGCCGAGATCGACGGCCCTATGCAGCGGCGTCAGGAAATCGGAATCGATCCAGAAGACAAGCGCGCCCGCAAAGCCGCCGCCGGGCTTTTCAAGGCGGCGCGAGAGCGGGATCCAGGAGCGTTTCGTGTTAGTGTCCTGAACGGGCTTGCCGATGAACAGTCCGGCGCCGGGATTGGCGCGCTGGATCTGAAAATATTCCTGTTTGGAGAGGTCGTTGAGGCCGGATGAAGCCGGGGCGCCCGCGCGGATTATTCCATCCGGCCCGGTAACGGCCACGCGGATTGGCTGTGCGGTAAGCTCGGGCGCCAGGCGGGGCCACGTTGCAATGTCGAAAGCGTCGCCTTCGGTCTCGATGCGCTGCTTTACGCGCTCCATGGCGCCGGACACGCTGTCGAGCACACGGCGCACCTGCTCCTCGAAGGCCGCCGAGAGGTTCGCGGCATTGGCCCGGCCGGTATCCAGCGCCGATTGCCGCAATTCGAGGGCGACGAGCGCAACGATGCCCGCGATGGTGACGATCACAAGGGCGCTATAGAGCACGATCCGCTTGCACAGGCGGCAGCCGGCTTCCTGGATCACTCCATCGCAGGGAATTCCGCACGGCCATTCGCCAGCACTTCGATAAAGGCGAAGGCAGCCATCGGTCCCTGTACACTCTACTCTGGCTTGCGGCATGCCCTTCCACACATCTAACAATAACAGATGGCAAGAAGGTGCAACCTTAAGGCTTTGTTTGCAACCATAGCGGGAAATGTGGGTTAAGCCGGCGTTTACGCCCGCACGGAAATGATAGGAGAGGCCGCAAGCATGCTCTGCCGAAGCTGTGGAGCAGCCGGAAAACGCGGGCGGCCGGGCGCGATATTTATAAATTCGTCAAGAACAATGCGCGGATGCTACACCAAATCAGCTAAAACCGGCGCCATTATTGATCTGGCACCAAATCCCAGTCGAAGCGGTGGAGAAGGCCGTTCGCCCGCTCGATGGATTCCTGCGCCGGCTTGCCAGCGTCATCCGATGCGAACCGGCAGACTGCGGCTTGAGCGGCGTCTGCGAGGCGACCGCACTGCCAGGAAAGCCGCTAAGCCGTGCCTCCGCCTTATCCGGAGGAGTTTTCGCAGCGTCAGGCGGGCTCGAAGCAGGCTTCGAACTCGATGGTGAGCCCTGGCGGATCGAGCGCGATGCCGCCGCCGCGCACAATCCGCGTCCGCAGCAGCTCGCCTTCATCCCTGGCATGATGGACGACGGCGCGCCTTTCGGGATCGGCGATCAAGTAGTGGCGCACGCTTGGAACCCAGAAATAGCCTTCGAGCTTCGCCGCGAGATCGACATGGCGCGATAGTAGCAAAATCCGGGGAGCCGCGCAAACCGGCGAACCCGGCATCGAGGGGGCGTCCGGCCGGTCCTACTTGATCTTGAACTGGTTGCGCAACGCGAGCAGGAAGAGGAACAGGAGCGCCGCGCTCAACACCGTCTGGCCGATGCCCCAGAGCACCACCGCGCCCGGCACCGCCGGCGCGCGCAGCTTCTCGTCGAAGCCGTAGAGGCAGGCGAGAATCCCGGAACTATTGGCGCTGCCGAAGGCGCCGATCGCGGAGCCTTGCCGGACTGCCAGCAGGGCGGCGGCGGCAACGGGATCGCCATCGCCATATTTGCAGGACAACTTGGGTAGCGCCCCCGGTTGCGCGGCGGGAAGCAGCGCACGCGCCACGCCCGGCAAATACGGCGCGATCCGCGCCTGAAGCTGTGCGCCGGCCGTTCCGCCGGCGGGGGCGTGCCGGCCGAGATAGAACCAGCTCGAAACCGCCGTCAGCACGATCAGCCACAAAATGGGCCGCGATATCGAGCGGCCGAAACCGGAGAGCAACTCATAGAGGATGCCGAACCAGAAGGCGGCATGCCAGGGCTTGTCCTCGGTGTAGCGGCGGGAGCGCAGCTCGCCGCGGGCGAAAAGCCGCTCGTTCCTGTAGTCGTCCGGCAGTGCGGCGAGCCGTTTCAGCGTGCGGTATCGCTGGATGAGCGTCGCATCGAGCAGGCCCATTATCCAAAGAAAGAAGCCGCCGGCCACCGACCGGAGGAACAGGCCGGGCTCCACGCCGCCCGAAAGCCGCAGCTTGTCGAAAACAGGAGGCGCGGCCAATCGCGCCGAGCGGAAGTCCGGCACCGTATGCTCGAACCTTGTGCCGGCGAGCGATAGCGTGCTTTCGGCCACCGCGTGCCTGAAATCGGCCGCGCGGCGGAAGAATGCGTTGTCGAACCACGCGCTGGCCGGGAATGCGCCGCCTTCGAAGACGGCATCTCCGCCGAACGCCGTGGTGTGGAACCAGGCGGGTCCGGAAAAGGTGGCGCGTTGGAACAGGGCATCGCCGCTGAAACTCGCTCTTTCGAACGAGGCGATGCCGCAAAAGACCGCGCCTTTGAAATAGGCGTCCCCGCAGAAGGTGACGCGGTCGAAAACGGCGTCGCTGGGAAAGACGAAGCCCTCGAAATCGATTCGGTTCGCCTCAAGCGGAACCGGCCGCGGGGGAAGCCGCATTTTCGGCCAGGAAGCGGTCTCGAAGCCGGCATCGGCGAAATCGGCCTTGGCCGCCTCCGCCCAGCTGCGGGTTTTCTCGTTTTGGGGCTCCAGCGCGCCGCGCCAGTCTATCCGGGCGGCCCAGCTGCCCTCCGCCTCCAGTGCCTTGCGCCCGGCCAGCATCTTTCCGGCCCAGGCGTTCCAGGCATCGCGGCCGCGCAGGAACAGTGCAATCGATTCTTCCCGGTCCATGCTAGCCCTCCCTCGCAATGTTAATGAATTTAGCCTCAAATTGATTACTTCCGCAATCGGGAGTGAACGCGGTTGGAGCCGGCGCGCTCCTATTTCCGCTCCCGGCCGGCGGAACTCGATCCGCGCGGCCGGCGGAAGAAACCGTGCGCCCGGCCGTTTTCTTTTTCGCCGCCGATGCTTGTCGTGCAAGCGTGCGGCGGCTCGATGCAGGGGGAAGGCGAACGATGCGTTTGGCGATGTTGTTCCTGAACAATCCGTTCGGCCTGATGTTTCTGGGCGGGCTCATCCTTCTGGGCGGAGCCTTCGGGGCCTACCGTGGCTTCCAGCCCGTGCCGGAGAGGCCCGCCTTGGAGCAGGTCAGCGGCCAGTTGGTCCAGGCTGCCTTGAAGAAAGAAGCGCCAGGCGGCGGAATCTACGAATTCCAAATCCAGGGGGAGCATAACGCTGTCAGGACATTCAGGGTCTCGCCGGTCTTCGTCCACGCCCATGAAGCCGCGCAATTGAAGCCGGGCAATCCGGTCGAAATACTTTGGAACGGCCAGTCCCACTCCGTCGATCGGATGACCTCGAACGGGCGGTATATCGTCGATTGGGAAAAGCGGCGGGCGGACGAAGCGGTGCAGGGGCGGGCGAAGCTGCGGATGCATGGCGGTATCGCGATGCTGGCGGGGTTCGGCATTTTGCTGCTCGGCTGGCGCTGGTTCCGGCGGTACGCCGCGCAGCATTGGAGCTAGTGTGGCGTCTCGCAATTGCCTACCCCCTTTGTGGCTGGCGTCGCGAAGGCAATTGCGAGACATCGAGCTACACTAGCGCTTTGATTCTGCTAGTGTCCCTTATGTCTCCGAATTACCGTACGAGGGTTGCGGCAAATGGGGCGGTAATTCGGAGACGGGACACTGGAGCCTCGCGCACCCGCGGCGCGGTGGCGGACAGCGGTTGAGAAGGGATGCTTGATGAGAGTATTTGCATGCGTGTGCCTGAGTTTCGTTATCGGATGCGCCGCCATCGGCAAAGGATGGAGCGCGGGCGCTGCATCGCCGCCAGGGCTGCCGCCGGTTGAGCGGGAAGAACGGCTCAAGAAAGAGAGCTGCGATAATCTCAATCGATTGATGTCGGAAACTTTCCTTCTCACAGCCAAGTGGCAAACCCGGCTTGAGGCCGCGATGAAGGAGGCCATCTAAAGATTCGGAGACCGGCCAGAAACAAGAGGGCACTTTCCTCCTAACCTCCGTTACTTCCTACCACTTTCCACGGCCGCGGCCTGCCCGCTTGCTGGCGCCTTTTTCCTGGCGTCCTTCTTCGCCTCGATCTGCTCTGGGCTGAAGTCGCAAAGGGGCTGCCGCCGCTCCTTCATGTCGAAATGGAAGTGGTTCTTGTGGGCGTCGTTCGCCTCCGGCCCGAGCGCGGTGCCGAACAGCTTGCAAGCGCCGGCATGAATCGCATGCAGGAAAGCGGCGCGCTCGTCGCCGCCAGCCCAACGGTCCAGGATCGCGATGCGCTCGCCCTTCTCCGTGACGAACCCGGCTATGTCGAGCGCATTGGCGAATGCGTGCTCGCTGATCCGCAGGCTGGGATTGTTATAGCGCGAGCGGCAATCGTAGGACGCCACGTTCGTCATGCCGGCAATCCCGGTTTGCAGGTGCTTCTTCGCCTCCGGCTGCACCACGTCCACCGTCCAACGGTAGAGCGCCTCCGCCAGCCGGCAGGAGACAACCGGCGCGGGTTCAATCGCAACCGTGGGACTGGCGCCTTTGCCGAAGCCCTTGAGCCGCACCGGGACGGGTGTGCCACAGACCCCTTCCTTGATAGGCCCCAGTATCTCAAAGCGCACAGGCAGCCCGGAAAGCCGCTTAAGGCAATCCGCCCGCCCGGCCTCGACCGCCTTGCCGGGCCACCTCTCAGGAGGCGGCGGCGGCCCCATAACCTCGGCAGCCTGGCCGGCAGCCGGAAAAAGGTTCGAAACCGCCAGCGCCAGCACGAAGCTTTTCAGGGATAGAGGCAGCTTACGCCGCCGCATCGGCGGTCTCTTTGGCTTGGCCATCGCGCGGCAGGAGCCGCACCCGCTTTTGCAGATGCTTGAGCGGCTCCGGGCATGGCCCGCCATAAGCCCAGTCGAGGAGCTGCACCGTATGCACCACCGGCACGGGGCCACCCGAAAGCTGGGCGATGCAGCCGATATTCCCGCCGGCCACGCAATCCGGCTTCAAGGACCCGATGGCCGCGAGCTTGCGCTGCTTGAGGCCTTCCGCGATCTCCGGCTGCAGGATGTTGTAAGTTCCGGCCGAACCGCAGCAGATGTGCCCTTCCGGGATTTCCAGCACGGTGAAGCCCGCGTTGCGAAGAAGCTGGCGGGGCTGATCGTTGACCCGCTGGCCGTGCTGCATCGAGCAGGCGGAATGATAGGCCACGCGGATATCGCTCCAGCCCAACGGCGCCTCGATTCTCTGCTCCGCCGCGAATTCCGCGATGTCCTTGGCGAGCGCCGAGATGTATTTCGCCTTGGCCGCATACTCCGGGTCATGCGCGAACAGGTGCCCATAATCCTTGACCGCGGTGCCGCAGCCCGAGGCATTGATAATGATGGCGTCCAAGGGGCCATGCTCGCGCTGCAAATGCCAAGCGTCGATATTCTGCCGCGCCATGGCCTTCGCTTCTTCCTCGCCGCCCATATGCAGCGGCAGCGCTCCGCAACAACCTACGTTGTCCGGTAGCACGACGTCGTAGCCCATATGATTGAGGAAGCGCACCGTCGCGTCGTTGATTTCCGGCTGCAGCACCTTCTGCGCACAGCCCAGGAGCAGGGCCACACGCCCGCGCCGCGCCTTCCGCGTTTTGACCGTTTGCGGCGCGGAGAACTGCGTGTGCCCGCCGCTCTTTTTCGGAGCCAGCTCAAGCATGGCGGCAAGCGTGCGGAAGCGGGTTCGCGCCACGATCCTCCTGAAGGGTAGCGCCAGCTTCGCGGCAAGCAGCGCCAGCCGGAGCCGGCTGGGATGTGGCAGGATCGCCCGCAAGAGCTTGCGCATGAGGCTGTCAACGGGCTTCCGCCGCTCCGAGGCCTCGATGTACTGGCGCGCGAAATCGGACAGGTGCATGTAGTCGACGCCGCTTGGGCAGGTCGTCATGCAGGAAAAGCAGGACAGGCAGCGATCGAGATGCGGCCGGACCTGCTTGGGCGCAACCGTGCCTTCGAGCATCGACTTGATGAGGTAGATCCGCCCGCGCGGGCTGTCGCGCTCGTCGCCGAGCATGAGGTATGAGGGGCAGGTCGCCGTGCACAGGCCGCAATGGATGCAAGACCGCACGATCTCCTCCGCCTCCCTGATGCGAGGATCCCTGAGTTGCTCCTGGGTGAAGTTCGTTTCCATGCCTACCCCAATTCCGGCTTTGACGCTGCCGCGAAGCGCCGAAGCCTCACAGCCGTCATCCCGGAACGGTGCGAAGCGCCGTATCCGGGATCGTTACCGACGCCAACATTTACAAAGATCCCGGATAATGCCTTCGGCATTTCCGGGACGACGCGGCGCCGCATCGCTCAAACTCCCTCGTACATCCGGCCCGGATTGAGGATGCCCGCCGGGTCGAACGCGTTTTTAAGCGCCTGGACGATCTTCATTTTCGTGAAGGGCAGCGGATGGAAGACCTCGACGCCCGCGCGCACGGCCCTGGGCGCCCGCATCAGCATCGAGTCGGCGTCGAACTCGGCCAGCACCCGCCGCACCTCGGTGGCGCTCGCATCGGAGGATGGCGGTAACTCCAGCCAGAGCAAGCCGCCCGACCATTCATAGGCCGCGTTGACTTCGAAAAAGACGGAGAGGGCGCGTACGATCAGCGGGGCCTTGGAGGGTGCCGTGGCGATGCGCCACAACGGCCGGTCGAAATTCGCGGACAGGAAGGATAGCGAGCGGATATCGGCCCAGAAATCCTTCGATCTTTGCGGATCGAGTTCATAGGTGCCGCCAAACGGGGCAAGCTCCCGGCGCAGGCGCTCGACGCGGGAGCCGAGGCTTCTGGGCGCGCCCTCAAGCCTGAGCGCGGTCAGCGCGGTTCTGGCCGGCGCGATTTCCTGGTCGGAAAGCCGTCCCGCGAGTTCGCCATGTAGATGGATGGTGCCGGAGACTTCGTAGGGCGTGCCCATGGCGGCGCTCATTACCCCCACGGCCGCCTCGTCGGACAGGGCCAGGAAGATCACCGTGCGGCTCTCGGGCGCCTTCGGCATCACCTTGAACGTCACCTCCGTGAACACCGAAAGTGTGCCCCAGGAACCGCTGAGGCCCCGTACGAGGTCGACCCCAGTGACATTCTTCATCACCCGCCCGCCGGACTTGATGGGCGAACCCTCGCCATTCACCGCCCTGAGGCCCAGCATGTTGTCGCGCGCCGCCCCCCGCAGAATGCGGCGGGGACCCGAAATGTTCATGGCGGCGACGGCGCCAACGCTCGCGGACAAAGCGTCCCCGCCGTAGATCCGGCAGAGATCGGCGGGCTCGAAGGCCAGCTCCTGGTTCTGCCCGGCGAGTGCTGCCTCCACCTCGTATAGGGGGGTGCCGGCCTTTGCCGAGATCACAAGCTCCTTCGGCTCGTAAAGCGTAATGCCCGACAGCTTCGCCGCCGAGATGACCGCCGAGGCGTTCAGCGGCCGGCCGGCCTCGCGCTTGGACCGGAAACCGCAGATTTCGAGAGGATTGCGGCCGGCATGGGCGTCCGTCAAGAAGCCCGCCAATTCCTCCTCGTTCCGCGGCATGAATACGTCAGCCATGTTCTATTGCGCCCCGGCCATAAAACGGTCCTGAAGATCGAGCGGGAAAACCTTGCCCGGATTGAGAAGCCATTGCGGATCGAAGGCCGCCTTGACCCGCATCTGCTGGATGAGATCGGCCTCGGTATACTGATAGCGCATTAGCTCGCGCTTTTCGATACCCACGCCGTGCTCTCCGGTCAGGCAGCCGCCCGCATCCACACAAAGCTTGAGCAATTCCGCGCCGCACTCCTCGGCCGCTACCTTCTCGCGCCCGTCATTGGCGTTGTAGAGGATCAGGGGGTGCAGATTGCCGTCGCCGGCATGAAAGATGTTCAGGATCTTGAGCCCGTACTTCTCCCCAACCTTGCCAACCTGCTTGAGCACTCCCGCCTGCTTGCCGAGCGGAATGACGCCGTCCATGCAATAGAAGTCGGAAATGCGGCCCACCGCGCCGAATGCCGCCTTGCGGCCCTTCCAGATCGCCGCGGACTGTTCTTCGCTTTGGCTGATCTGGATGGTTGTGGGGTCGAAGCGGCCGGCAATCTCCGTCACCCGCGCGATCTGCTCCTCGATATCGCGCTCCGAGCCTTCAACCTCGACGATGAGCATGGCCTCGGCATCGCGTGGATAACCAGCTTTCGCGAAATCGCCGCAAACCTGGATTGCCAGTTTGTCCATGAATTCGATGGCCACGGGGATAAGGCCGTCCGCGACGATCGCGGCTACGCAGCCGCCGGCCGCTTCGGCGGAGGGAAATCCGATGAGCAGCGGGCGGGCCGCCTCGGCCTGGCGCAGTATCCGGACCGTTGCCTCCGTTACGACGCCGAACTGGCCCTCCGAGCCGACCGCAAAGCCAAGCAGATCGTAGCCCTGCCCGTCCAGATAATCGCCGCCAAGCTCGACGATCTCGCCGTCCATCAGGACCATCTTGAGCTTCAGCACGTTATTCGCGGTCACACCGTATTTCAGGCAGTGCGCGCCGCCGGAGTTCATGGCGATGTTGCCGCCGATCGTGCAGGCAAGCTGGCTCGACGGATCGGGGGCGTAGAAGAAGCGCGCCTGGGCAACGGCATTGGAGATGCCGAGATTGGTGATACCCGCTTCCACTGTGGCGGTCCTGTCCGCGAAATTCACATCCAGCACCCGGTTCATGCGCGAAAGCCCGAGCACGATGCAGTCTTCCAACGGCAGCGCGCCGCCGGAGAGCGACGTTCCTGCCCCGCGTGCTACAACCTTGATGCTGTTTTCATTGCAAAATTTCAGCACCCGGCTAACTTCCGCCGTAGTTTGTGGCAACACTGCGGCCAATGGAACGGCCCGGTAGGCGGTAAGCGCATCGGTTTCGAAGGCGCGCAAGCCGGTATCGCCGGTTATGACTGCTCCCTGGCTGACCGCCCTGGAAAGAGCGCTTACTATGGCTTGCCTGCGCGCAAGGACCATAGGGTCAGCCCTTAGCATTTGAATTTGAGACATTCCCGGCGCCTCCTCGCTTGGATTTTTGGCTTTTTAGCCCAGGACTGTTGCCCAGGTTGCATAAAAATTATGTAAACGGCCAAATTTGCGGTAAGATGCGCATATCACATTCTCCATTATTGCATTAAGGGGGCTTGACTCTCAGTTCATCTGTACACTTATATGAGCGTTGCACATTTTGAAGCGCCGATTGTATACAACTTTGGGCGCCGTGATAAGGAGGGGCTGTGACCTCGATTGCTGACCTCGAAATTTTTGCCCGGGTCGTCACCGCTGGCAGCATGTCTGCGGCAGGACGTGAGCTAGACCTTTCGCCGGCGGTTGTCAGCAAGCGAATTAGTCATCTCGAAGCCCGGCTAGGCACAAGACTTTTCCACAGAACGACAAGGCAACTGCAGCTCACGGAAACCGGCCGCGGCTTTTACGAGCGGGTGGTGCAAATTCTCAACACCGTGCAGGAAGCGGAAGCTTTCGTATCGTCCGGCCACGAACGCGCGGGCGGGACGCTCAGAATCACGGCTCCAACGGCGTTCAGCAGGTTGCATATAGCTCCCTATCTCGGCAGCTTCATGAAGAAGTATCCCGAGCTTAGCATCGAGATCATAGCGACCGATCACATCATGGATATCGTCAAGGACAGCGTGGACGTAGCGGTCCGTATCGCGGAGGTGGACGATTCCAGCCTCGTGACGCGCAAGCTTGCCCCTTGCCGGCGCGTTTTCTGCGCTTCGCCTGCCTATTTGAAAGAGCATGGCACTCCCAAGACGCTGGCGGATCTGTCGTCCCACAAGGCGGTCGTCGAAAATAACGCGGCTTGGCGCTTGCAAGGCCCGGACGGCGTGGTGTCGCTCAAGCTTTCGAGCGAGCTTAAGACCAACAGCAGCGAAATCGTCCATCAGGCCGTGGCTTGCGGCTGCGGCGTCGGCTTCCTGTCGACCTGGGAAATCCGAGACGATCTTTTCTCGCGCAAGCTCGTTCCCATCCTGCCGCAATACCGCGAGGCGCCGGGCGTCGCCATTTACGCTGTCTATCCGGACAAGCACTTCATTCCGGCACGCTTGCGCGTCTTCGTGGAATTCCTTGAGGCGGCTTATGGGCCTACGCCTTATTGGGATGAAGCGCTCGACCTGCCGTCCCGGCCGGCGTTAAGGGTCGCGGCACAAATGCCCGAGGCCGCCGCCGAGGCTTAAATCGAGCCCGGCTGCCCCCCAGCCTCCGGGCAGGAGCAGCGCGCCACAAGGAAGCCAGCGTCATGTCCACGCCCGCTCAGCCCGGCCGGGAACGTCAGCCCATTGAGGTTGCTCTCTTCGTAACCTGCCTGATCGATCTGTTCCGGCCGTCAGCCGCCTTCGCCACGGTCAAGCTGCTGGAGGAGGCGGGCTGCCACGTTTCCGTACCGCCCTCGCAAACCTGCTGCGGACAACCCGCCTATAATTCCGGCGACCGTAAATCCGCCAAGAGCATCGCGGAGCAGGTCATCGCCGCATTCGAGCATTATCCCTATATCGTGGTGCCGTCCGGCTCCTGCGCCGGCATGATGTGCAAGCACTATCCCGGCCTGTTCGACCCGGAAACCGAGCCATCCTGGCATGCGCGGGCAACCGCATTCGCTGCCCGCGTCTTCGAACTCACGGCCTTCCTATCGGACATACTTCGTGTGGACTTCACAGGCCGGGCCTATCCCCGGCGCGTGACCTATCACGATTCCTGCTCCTCTTTCCGGGAGATGGGCGTCGCCGCGCAGCCGCGTAAGCTTCTGCAAAGCCTCGACGGCATCGCCTTTGTGGAGATGAACGACCGCGAGGTCTGCTGCGGCTTCGGCGGCACGTTCTCGGTGAAATATCCCGAGATCTCCAATGCCATGGTTTCGCAGAAGGTAGACCGGATCGCCGAGACCAAGGCCGAGGTGCTTACCGGGGCCGATCTCGGCTGCCTGATGAACATCGCGGGCAAGCTGTCGCGCGAAGGCATAGCGATAGAGGTGCGCCACGTAGCCGAGATACTGGCCGGCGAAATCGAAGAGCCTGGGCTATGCGCGCCGGAATAGTGCTCAAAGCATCGTTCCCGCGAAAGCTGTAATCTATTTCCGCAGGCAGAACAAGCGCTTATGTAACGCTACGATGGTAGCTTGCGCTGAGGGAAACTCCCCTCACCCTGTCCCTCTCCCCATGGGAGAGGGAACGGCGTTGCGCTCGCGCGGCATTCTGGCGCATCTTATCGCAAAGTTTTCCCCCCTATCCCTCCTGCAAAGCCGGTTCAGCCATGACGAAAGAATTCGAAGCACTCCTTTTGACCAAAACCGAAGCAGGACAGAACGCCGCCTGGAGCCGCCTTACCGAAGCGGACCTCATGGATGGCGACGTTACGGTCCGGGTGACGCATTCCACCATTAACTACAAGGACGGGCTTGCGATTACCGGCAAGGCGCCGGTGGTGCGGCGCTGGCCCATGATCCCCGGCATCGATTTCGCCGGGACGGTCGAAACCTCATCTCACCCGGATTTCAAGCCCGGCGGCGAAGTGGTGCTGAACGGCTGGGGCCTCGGCGAAACGCATCTCGGGGGCTATAGCCAGTACGCGCGCTTGAAGGGCGATTGGCTGGTTCCCCTGCCGCAAGGCCTCACGCGCGCCGAAGCCATGGCCATCGGAACCGCGGGCTATACCGCGATGCTGGCCGTGCTGGCGCTTGAGGCGCATGAGGTGACGCCCAACAAGGGGCCGGTGCTGGTCACGGGTGCCGCGGGTGGCGTGGGCAGCGTCGCCATCGCGCTTTTGGCCAAGCTAGGCTATACGGTCGTGGCATCGACCGGCCGGCCGGAGGAAGAAGCCTACCTCAAGTCGCTTGGCGCTTCGGAAATCATCGCCCGGCAAGAGCTTTCGAACCCTGGAAAACCGCTTGGCCGCGAGCGCTGGGCCGGCGCCATCGACTCGGCCGGAAGCCATACGCTTGCGAATGCCCTGGCGCAGACCAAGTATGGCGGAACGGTCGCGGCTTGCGGCTTGGCGCAGGGCATGGACCTGACCGCAAGCGTAGCGCCCTTCATCTTGCGCGGCGTAACGCTGGCCGGCATCGACTCCGTCATGGCGCCCAAGCCGAAGCGCCTTCAGGCCTGGGCGAGGCTCGCCAAGGATCTCGACCGCCAGAAGCTCGCCGCTATTACGCAAACGCGCTCCTGGAAGGATGCGGTGGATCTGGCGCCGCAAATTCTTGCGGGCAAGGTGCGCGGCCGCATCGTGCTGGAAATTAGCTAGGTACCGGCGGCCTTTAGCCGCCGGCTCAGCTAAAGGCATGACTGGACTTCCACACGAAAAGAGAAGAAAACGGGCTACGGCGCAGTTTGTTCCCTTTTCTTCGCGCCCAGCATTCTTCACTCCGGAGTTCTCCGTGCGCCCTGCTGTTATCGCCGCGACCGGCCTCTATACCCCGCCCGAAAGCATCTCCAACGCCGAACTGGTCGAGGCGTTCAACGCCTACGCAGAGCGCTTCAACGCAGAGAATGCCCAGGCGATCGCGGAAGGGCGTATCGAGGCGATCCAGCCCTCCTCCGCCGAGTTCATCGAGAANNCGGGCATCAAGTCGCGCTTCGTGATGCAGAAATCGGGCATCCTGGACCCAGCGATCATGCGCCCGGCGATCCCCGAGCGGCCGAACGAGGAAATTTCGATTCTGGCCGGGATGGCCGTGAAGGCCGCTACCGGAGCGCTGGAGCGCTGGGGCAAGCCGCG
>PMBZ01000046.1 GCA_003153975.1 Hyphomicrobiales bacterium | reverse complement strand
ATCAGCAGCTCCGATCCGAGCGGGCGGTCAGCCCAATTCTGGCTGGCATCGGATAATGGGCGCACCTATTTCGTGCTCGCGCATATAACGGGCCGGCTCGGCGCACAGTACGCGCTGGAGTGAGCAGCGCCAATGCTGGATAGCTCCAGCAAGACTTTCCGGCGGCCCTGCCGGCGCACCACGGCAGGTGCGTATTTGTCCCATGAACGAACGGGTCAAAATTCTCAGCGAGGAGGCGGCGAAGCTCACCCCCGATGAGCGGGTGGAACTCGTTGAGCTTATCGATCTCACCCTGGTGGACCGGCAGGCAGAAATCGATGACGCCTGGGACAAGGTGGCCGCCCGGCGCTTCGAAGCTTACGATCGCGGCGAGATGGAAACGTTCAGCTGGGAAGAGATAAAAGCGGACTGGGCGCACCGTAAACGCCCAGTCTCTCGATAAGGCGCGTATGCGAGAGGCGGCGCTGCCCCTCGCGCGCAAGCATCAGCAGCACCTCTGGATCTTCCCCCGCCCCACGGCGTAGCGCGCCTGAACCCGGTTGCGGTAGAACTCCTCGTAGGTCATCACCGGCTCGCCCGGATGGCAGGTTTGCCGGTGCCGCACGTAGGTCTCATAGTCGGGCACGCCGACCATGAGACGCGCGGTTTGTTTTATAAGCTCGAAGAGCTTAAGCTTTTCAGCCATGGGTTACTCCGCGGCGGCCATGCCGCCCACCTCGGCGGTGGTGACGCCAGGGTTGCTCAAAGCCCGCCGGATGCAGATCAGGCCGTAAAACGCGATGGTCACGACGACGATCACGAACGCCGCCGCCAGCGCCGCATTCAGATAGTTGTTGAAGACGATGCGGCTCATCTCGCCCATGCTCTTGGCCGGAGCCAGAACCTTGCCCGCGGCCAAAGCCTCCTCGAACTTGTGGGCCTGGGCCAGGAAGCCGATGCTGGGCGCCGGGTCGAAGACCTTCTGAAGACCTGCCGTCAGCGTGCAGATGAGCAGCCAGGTTGTCGGGATCAGCGTCACCCAGGCATAGCGCTCGCGCTTCATCTTGAACAGGATGACGGTGCAGGCGATCAGCGCGATGCCGGCCAGCATCTGGTTCGAGATGCCGAACAGCGGCCACAGCGTGCGGATGCCGCCCAGTGGGTCGATCACGCCCTGGTACAGGAAGTAGCCCCAGGCCGCGACCGCGAGCGCCGAGCCAACCACGTTGTTGAACCAGCTCTCGGTGTTCCGGAAGGCTGGAACCACGCTGCCGATGGTATCCTGGATCATGAAGCGCGCGACACGCGTGCCGGCGTCGACCGTGGTCAGTATGAACAGCGCCTCGAACAGGATGGCGAAGTGATACCACACGCCCATCATTTTGGAGCCGAAAACGCCGGAGAGACCCGAAAGGATATAGGCCATGCCGACCGCCAGCGTTGGCGCGCCGCCAACACGCGACAGAAGCGACTTCTCGCCGACATCCGAGGCAAGCTGCGTGATCGCCTCGGGCGTGATCGCGAAGCCCCAGCTCGATATTTTCGCGGCAGCGGCGACGGCGTCGGCGCCAATCACCGCGGCCGGGCTGTTCATGGCGAAATAGGTGCCCGGATCGAGAACCGAGGCGCCGATCATGGCCATGATGGCGACGAAGGACTCCGTGAGCATCGCGCCGTAGCCGATCATCGGGATCTGGCCCTCGTTCTCAAGCATTTTCGGCGTCGTGCCCGACGAGATCAGCGCGTGGAAGCCTGAGACCGCGCCGCAAGCGATGGTGATGAACAGGAACGGGAACAGGCTGCCCGCCCAGACCGGGCCGGTGCCGTCCACGAACTTCGTCAGCGCCGGCATTTTCAGCTCGGGCTGCACGATCAGAATGCCAACCGCCAGGAGCGCCATGGTGCCGACCTTGAGGAAGGTCGAGAGGTAGTCGCGCGGCGCGAGCAGGAGCCAAACCGGAAGAACCGAGGCCACAAACCCATAGCCGATAATGGTGAGAGCGAGCGTTTCGGCGCTTAGCGTGAAGTACGGCGCCAGGACCGGGCTGTCGGCCACGGTCCGCCCATAGATAAGCGCCATCAGGAGCAGCGCGATGCCGATGACCGACATTTCCGCGATGCGGCCAACCCGGATGAAGCGCGCGTAAATGCCCATCAGAAGCGCGATCGGAATGGTCGCGAAAACCGCGAACGTTCCCCACGGGCTTTGGGCCAGGGCTTGCACCACGACCATGGCAAGCACAGCAAGCAGGATGAACATAATCAAGAGCACGCCGATCAGCGCGATGCCGCCTGCCGTTGGCCCCATCTCGGCGCGAACCATGTCCCCCAGCGAACGTCCGTCGCGCCGGGTCGACATGAACAGCACGGTCATGTCCTGGATGCCGCCGGCCAGAACGACGCCAACGAGAATCCAGAGCGTGCCGGGCAGGTAGCCCATCTGCGCGGCGAGCACCGGACCCACGAGCGGGCCTGCCCCCGCGATGGCCGCGAAGTGGTGGCCGAACAGCACGTATTTGTTGGTGGGCACGTAGTCCAGGCCGTCATTGTGGCGCCAAGCGGGCGTCTGCCGGGAGGCGTCGATGCCCAGCACCTTGTTCGCCACGAACAGCGCATAGAAGCGGTAGGCGATCATGTAGGTGCAAAGCGACGCAATGACGAGCCACGCGGCGCTCACGGTTTCGCCCCGGTGCAAGGCCATCGCGCCGAAGGCAACGGCGCCGATCGCCGCGACTATAATCCAAAGCAGAGTTTTCTGAATTCCGTTCCCGTTGGAATCGATATTGCTCATCGTTCTCCCCCAAAACCAAAGAGGTTCGCATGCGGCCAGCCCCCGCTGCCGCAGTGCCCAAAGTATGGTAAAACTGTGGTAGGCGCCAGACAATTAGCCGTTATTCGGCCGTCCAGGCAGCCTGCCGCAAGGCTCACGCCAGCGGCCATCCGCTGCCGCCCGAGGGGCTCACGATAGCACGCGGTCGAAGCTTTCATCGATTGTCGGGGAGCGGTGGAACGGCGCTTGCGGTGCAAGCGGCGTCAAGCGGCAGCCCGCCTGACTGAAGGCAGCGGTCCCGGCGCCGGGGTACGGCATCGGGACCGCCTCGATCCTATGTTAGTAGAGGTGATGTCCCCAGACCCAGACGCCTACGCCTGGCGGCGGCTCCTGCTCGGGGGTGAAGCGGTATCCCCATATAGCCGGGTCCATCGTGCCGGCTCTGCGGTGAGTCATGCGGTAGCCGGCTTGCTGGTAACTGGAGCAAGGAGCTTCGCACAGGGCTCCAGCATCCATATCCACCCGTGCCGTGGCACTTCCACAAGACAACAGGAATGTGGCAAGCGTTGCCGTGACGATAGCACGCATATTCGCCTCCTCTGCGGGGTATTTTCGACCCTTGCCATGCTCACTGAGCATCGCCTATCGCAAACACCTGGAAGGCACGGAAGTTATATTTATAGATACCACATTCTATATTTGGATAACAACGCGTTAAGCGGCCATAACGGTTGAGCTGCTACGCTGCCCGGTCCTTCTCTATGGCCACGATGGCCTCTTCCACGGCCTCGAACACGAGCAGGGTCGAGGCGTGCCGCGCCTTGTAGTAGCGCACCGATGCCAGGATCGCGAGGTCGGCCCAGCGCCCGCCGGGGGGCTCGCCGCCTTCGCGCAGCATGCGGTGCATCTGGGCGCGGACCTCGCGCAGCTCGGCGGCACCCGTGCCCACGATATTGGCGCCCATGACCGCCGCCGAGGTCTGGCCCAGAAGGCAGGCGCGCACATCCTGCGCGTAGTCCGTGACGGTATCGCCCTCCATCCTGAGGGTGACGGTTATGCGCGAGCCGCAGAGCTTCGAATACACGCTGGCGACGCCGTGCGGGTCCTCCAGCCGGCCCGTGCGCGGGATGTTCGCGGACAACTCCAGCACCCGCTGGCTATAGATATCTTCCAGGTCAACCATCGGCTCAAGCTCTGTGCAGGCGGCCGGCCTTGCCGCCGGAATCGCCATTCTTATATACTGTTGCGTCTCAGCACCTGCAATCGCCCAGGCGGCTCCCCAAGTGTTGACACTGCACGCGCACCGGGCTCCGTATCTCCCCGCAGCGGGGCAGCACAGCAAATCCCGCTGGAATGGCTGGAGGACGCGCTTATCTAACGTCCAGGCCGTACACAGAAACCACCTGCCGGAAGGGTATATTTCGATGGATACGTTAGCTTCAACCCCGAAGCCCAATGGACGCGCCTTGCGCGCGGGCGATAGCGAGGACTTGGCCGAAAAGCGGCCGAGCCGGGCTGAAGCGGAGGAAGCGGTGCGCACGCTCATCGCCTGGGCCGGCGACGACCCCTCCCGCGAGGGGCTCGCCGACACGCCGTCGCGCGTGGTCGAAGCATATGAGGAGTTCTTCGCGGGCTACGATGCCGACCCCTACGACATTCTCTCGCGCACCTTCGAGGACGTGCAGGGCTACGACGACCTGGTGATGCTGCGCGACATCCGCATCGAGTCGCATTGCGAGCACCACATGCTGCCCATCGTCGGCGTGGTGCACATCGCCTATCTGCCCCGCGACCGCGTGGTGGGCATCTCGAAGCTGGCGCGCGCCGTTGACATTTACGCCAAGCGCCTGCAGACGCAGGAGACCATGACCGCGCAGATCGCAGGCGCCATCGACGAGGTGCTGCAGCCGCGCGGGGTCGCCGTGATGATCGACGCGCTGCACGAGTGCATGACCACCCGCGGCGTCCACAAGCCCGGCACGACCACCATCACCACGCGCTTCACCGGCGTGTTCAAGGACGATCCCGCCTATCGCGACCGCTTCCTGCAGCTCGCGAACGGCATGCGCGCCGTTACCGTAAGATAGCGCCGGAGGGGCACGCCATGTCCGGGGCCAGCGCGCTCAGCAAGCGCGATCTTGAGGAAGGCAGCGTTTTCGCGCCCAAATTCGATTCCGCCGGGCTGATCGGCGCCATCGTCACCGATGAGGAGGGCGGCGGCGTCCTGATGTTCGCCTATATGAACGCCGAGGCGCTGCGCCTGACGCTGGAGACGGGCGAGGCCCATTTCTGGAGCCGGTCACGGGCCGCGCTGTGGCGCAAGGGCGAGACCAGCGGCAACCGGCTTCTGGTAGGGGAGTTGCGCACCGACTGCGACCAGGATGTGCTTTGGGTGAAGGTCAGGCTGTCCGGCGAGGCGGCGTGCCACACGGGGCGGCGGAGCTGCTTTTACCGGCGGGTGACGCGGGACGGCCTCGAATTCGTGGAGGACGGCAAGTAAAGCAAGAATTCAGGGTGGGAGGTCTACACTGGCGGCATTACCCCTCACCCCAACCCTCTCCCACAGGGAGAGGGAGTCCCGGTGTGCCGCTTGTTAAGGCGTCCCCTCTCCCATAGGGAGAGGGACAGGGTGAGGGGTTGCAACGGTAATATGTGGCCGGACGGCTAGACTAGTACCTCCGTCCGGCAATAGCGGGAACTTAGCGCGGCGGCGATGCAGCGATCCATGGACAAGACAAGCATAGGACTGGCGCTGGGCGGCGGGGCCGCGCGGGGCCTCGCGCACATCGGCGTGCTGGAGGCGCTGGCCGAGGCGGGCCTTGAGCCGCAAATCGTGGCCGGCACCTCGATCGGCGCCATTGCCGGCGGCTTCTATGCGGCGGGCCGGCTCTGCGAGTTGCACAGCTTGGCGCGCGGGCTCACGCTGCGGCAAATCCTGCGCTATCTCGATGTAAACCTCGCCGGCTCCAGCCTCATGACCGGCAAGCGCCTGGAAAAGACGCTGGGCTCGCATATCGGCGATCTCAAAATCGAGGACTTGCCCAAAAAGTTCGTGGCGGTCGCGACCGAGCTTGGCTCGGGCCAGGAGGTCTGGCTGAACAAGGGCTCGCTCGCCGCCGCCTTGCGCGCATCCTACGCGCTGCCCGGCATCCTGAAGCCCATCCGCATCGGGGACCGCTGGCTCATGGACGGCGCGCTCGTCAACCCCGTGCCCGTCTCCGCCGCCCGCGCGCTCGGCGCCCAGTTCGTGATCGCGGTAACGTTCCACCAGGGGCAATATGTCCGCAACACGCTGTTCCCCGTGGAGGCGGAGGCCCAGTTCGAGGCCAAGCCGCCGCTTGCCGACGACCCGCCCAGGAAAAGCCGCTTCGCGCTGGTGAAGCGCCAGCTTTGGGGGCAGCCGCGCCGCGACGGCGCCCCGGGAATCCCGCGCGTGGTGCTTGAGGCCTTCAACATCACGCAGAACCGCATCGCGCGCTCAAGGCTCGCGGGCGACCCGCCCGACGCCACCATCCAGGTCCATCTCGACGGCATCGGCCTTTTCGACTTCCACAAGGCGGAGCACATCGTCGAGCAAGGCCGCGCCGCCGTGGAGCGCTTCCTGAGCGGCATGCGCATCGAAAGCAACGGGCTCGATGCCCGTGCCGCACTGCGCGGGTAAGTAAACATTCCCGGAGCGGCCAACGAATGCGCGCCGGCTTTGCAGGCGCTTCCTCCAGCGGTTGCCGGAAAAGGTGCTGCCCTAATGGGTCGGGAACCGCTGTTCAATGCTTCCGAACTAATTGACAAACTACCCCAACAAGCGGAGATCGTGGCGGTTGCACTTTTGCACATCCAGAGTTAAGCTAGTCTAGCTAGCTTAAGAGGTCTCACATGCAGGAAATTGGAGCGTTCGAAGCGAAAAACACTCTGGGCGCGCTGCTCGACCGGATTCAAAATGGCGAGGAGATCGTCATCACCCGTCATGGCAAACGCATTGCGCGCCTCATCCCCGAAACCGGCACAAGGAACCTTGAAGCCGCGCGAGCGGCCGCTGCCCGCCTGCGCGCTAGAGCAAAAGAGCAGGCCGGAATGCCTATCGCACATGACGACTGGAAGGCCTTCCGCGAGGAGGGGCGGGCATGAGTTTTGTCCTCGATTGTTCCGCCGTTCTCGCCTGGGTGCATGGCGATGAGCGCACCCCGGAGATTGAGGCGGTGTTCGATTGCATTGTCGAGAAGGGCGCGGTTGTTCCCCATCTGTGGCATTTGGAGGTGGCCAACAGCCTGACGGTTGCCGTCCGGCGTAAACGCGTGACCCAGGCATTCCGCGACGATGTGCTAAAGGATCTTGCGGTACTCGACATCTCAGTGGATGGCGAGACGGCGGCGAATGCGTGGGGCGCATCGGTCCGCCTTGCCGATATTCACGGTCTCACCGTCTACGACGCCGCCTATCTGGAACTTGCGCAGCGCCTAAGGCTGCCCCTCGCGACACTCGACCGGGATTTGGCAAAGGCCGCACGCGCCGCCGGCGTCGATGTACTGCCATAGATGCGATCCCGTTCCGCCTCATGCGGCTCGATTGTAAGTTGGAGCATGGGGCTATCCCGGAACGGCGGCTTATCCCCCAATATGAGGCGTTGCCGGAAGAGACTGCGATTACCGGAATCGGCCTTGAACTGCCCATCGAAGGAAAAGCCCAAGCGTTGCCAAAGCTTGGCAACACTAGTACGCCCCGCGGGAAGTCCTGACCCACTTGTGGCGCGCACCGAAAGGACTTCCCGCGAATAAGGCGTACTAGCAACTTATTGAATCTAGTACATCTTATCCGCCGAAAGTTCGCTTTCGAGCTAGCAGCGAATGGGGTGCGAACTTCCAGCGGGCTGTACTAGCCGCAGCCTGTCATCCCGTGCGTGCCGCAGCGCGAAGCGGTGCTGCGCAGACACGGGTTCTTAAAGGGCGCTGGGGAGCCTGTACAGATCCCGGATGGCCGCAAGCGGCTTCCGGGATGACGCAGCCCAATCAACCCGCAGCGATATACTGGCGCATTTGGGCGGTCTCGGACTCCGCCATCGCCAGCTTGTGCTTCACCACGTCGCCGATGGAGACGATGCCCGCGAGCCGGCCGTTTTCGGCCACGGGGATGTGCCGGAAGCGGCGGTTCGTCATCTGCTCCATGAGCCAGTCGATGCTGTGCTGTTCCGTGCAGACCAGGATATTGCGTGTCATGTGCCCGGCCACCGGCTCGCCGAGTACGCCCGCGCCCTTGGTTGCCAGGATGTGCACGATATCGCGCTCGGTCACCATGCCCTGCACCCGATGATCCCCATCCACGATGACGACGGAACCGATCTTGTTCCTTTCGAGAAGCAAGATGGCCTGTTCAAGGGGCGTATCGGGGAGCGCGCTGATTACATTGCGGCCCTTCTGTTTCAAGATCCACGAGACGGTCATGTTTTCCTCCCGGCCGCATAGGCATCCGCGCTGTGCTGGCGCCTATAGGCTGCGGCCTGTTCTGCAACTTAAGATGCCTGCGGGAGAGCATTATCGCAACCGCGCCGCCGTTAACATTTCAGTGTTTTGCAAAAGAAGCTGAACTTTTAGAGAAGAGCGCCGTTTATCTAACGGTTCCATGGCCCGGCCTCCCCTAGCGTCCTATCCCGTCCGCTGGAGGCAACGCGGGCTGCCGCGCTTCCTGCCGCCGGCAAGCGCGGTCCCACTCCCTGCTACCTACATGCCCGGCTCAGCCGCGAAAATAGCCCCGGCCAGACGCTGACGTGCGACAACCTCTGGATCAAGCTCAATCCATTCGCTGTGAGCAACAGTTACCACTCCTTCGTTGAGTTCCTCCGGTTTCGGCGCCGTGCGTTTGCCTGTCCTGGCTGCGTCCGCTGCCATCGAACGGAGAATCTCTGGGTTCGCCAGCACCCTGGAATCGGGCTGGTAGGCAGTGTTGGATACGATATGGACAACCTTGTAGCCGCTATTTTCGAGGCTTGTCAGGATGCCGTCCAGCGCCTCGGCGGTTGTATGCTTTATGTCGTGAAAGAGGACGATGCCCTTCCCGAGCCGCTCCAGACGGCTAATCGTATTGCGAGCGATGCTGGCGGGCGTTGCCCCCCGCTCGGCGTCGCCGGCAACGACGTCCACCGACCAGATGCTGATATTGCGGCTGGCAAGATAAGCGACGGCTTCTGGCGAATCCCCAAGGCCTGGAAAGCGGAAAAAGGGCGCGATCGGCACGCCGGCCGCTTGGCCCACCGCCGCGAACCCGCCTTCGATTTCGGCCTTGATGCGCTCGAACGGCATCGAACGCAGGGAGAGCGGGTGCGACCAGGTATGGCTGCCAATGGTATGCCCCCGTTCCCCGATCTCCCGAAGCGTCTTGCTGCCGAGCAATGCCATCCCGCCGATGGGAAAAAACGTCGCTTTCACGCAATGCCGGTCCAGCGTATCGAGAATAACGCTCGTGGTGGCTGCCAAAGGCCCATCGTCGAATGTCAGAACGATCTCATGGTCGAGCAATGCCAATGTTCGCACTTGCGACTTGTCGGCCCCTTGGACCATCTGCCCATAGATCGGCCCGTTCGTGGAATCGGCGGCGACGATCCTCGATAGATGAGTGCGTGCCGGATCGTAGGCGCAATCCGGGGAGGCGGCGGCCGCTTGGCGCGAAAGGACCGCCGTGAAAAGGATTGTGAATAGGGTCCGCAAGTAGCGCAAGTTCGTGCCTCCCAAGCTGGAGAGTACGCTCGATATTTGGAGGAACGCTTACGGGATGCGTGTCAATCGGCTCGGAGCTGTTCACCGATTCGCAGTACGCGCTTGCGGGCGGCCGGATAATTCCTGGCCGTCATCTTGGAAACGCCGCCGGCTTTTTCGGGACGGTTACAAATGCACGCGCCTGTTGCGATCCCATATAGCCCCAGGCGGATTCCGGGACATTGGCGAATGTCCGCCCGGATCGCGGGTTAATAAACCGTTCCCATCGCCTGCGTCTCGATTATAGTTAACGCAATCAAGGTAAAGGCGCACACTGCATGTTGTCTTTTGCTGTATTTATGCGAATTTTTGCGATTTTTGCCTGATTTTTACGATTCCAAATTGTACGTTAAATATACGCGCAACTTCCCCGTTAACCAGAACGCATCCTGTGCCTTGGCTTATCGTGCTCGGAATATCGCATTTGAATCAGTTTGCTATAGCTACGCCTACACCTTTTAACGTTTCCGCAAGGGGGCGGTGCTATATTGTCTAAAACTTGAAAAGCAACGCCTGCCAGAAAAATGCGGGCAAACAAGGTTAACGTCATGTTATGCGAAGCCAGCTCGATTAACTCCGCGGCTGCCGCCGGGCGGCACGCGGGTGCCTAACTTCCGGGTCATCTCGATGCCCTGCTTGAACGCTGGGAACGAGGGCGCGGTAATGACGACGCCGCGAGCGCCGCCGCCGGTTGCCTTCTGTAACGCGGCGACGGGATCGCCATCCTTCGCATCGATCGCAGAGCCGGCGCCCAGGCGCTTGGCGTGGGCGAGCTTGCCGTCGTCGATATCGATTGCGCACACCCGAAACCCCATAACCTTGGCATATTGGACGCCCAAAGGAGCGCTAAGCCTTCCGGTACAATTCCGGGAGCACTTGTTTCAAATGTTCCCTTTCTGGCCTTTTCTTCGAGGCTGTCTCAGACTGCGCTTGCGCGAAAATGCCTAGTGCTGTAGGACTTCCCCGGTGTCGGGGCGTAGCGCAGTCTGGTAGCGCATCTGCTTTGGGAGTAGAGGGTCGCGTGTTCGAATCACGCCGCCCCGACCAATAAAATCAAATGGTTAGCGCCTCAAGAGCCTTAAGCGGCGCAGCTGTGCCCCCGGTTTCGCCCCGGAAACGGTCGCGATAGGCTGACCGTCCGTGCGCGGGACCGCACTGCTTCGTCCGCATCAGGCTACGTTAGGTCTTCTCCCATGCGCCACTTGGCCACCAGGGGTGCGAGCGTCAAGCGGACGTGATCGATGCCAACTGTTAGTCTTCTGGCGGGCACGCCGATCGCATTTGCGAACTCGGCGAATTTGCGTGGGGTATCGATGCCGGCGCCGGTGTCCAGCAGCAGCAACTCGCGGGCAAAGTCCTGGAAGAAGCCTGCCGCGCCGTTCTCGTCAAATCCCATCCTGTGGATGTGACCGCGCCAATCGTCGAGCCAGCCGGGTGTAATCAGGTATGCGCCTCGCGCGATCGCTTCGGCGACGAGAGCCGCTTCCGCCACCAGGTGGAAGCACTCCGCGTGCCGTATCACCTTGACCGGCGGCCAGCCGGCGGGGGGTGGCCCCAGCCAGCTGAGACAAACGCGCCCGAGAATTACCATTTGGGTGCAGTCCTTTGGCACCAACGGGCACAACTCGTCCCAGCTCAAGGGCGGACGTCCGCAGCGGGCGGGCGCGGCTGCGACATCCACATCGCCCCAGCCCTCCGCGGCAACCGCGGCCATGAGTTCAGGCCGGAAATTCTCGCAACAGAGGAAGCACAGCCTTCCAGTCACAGCACTATTCCACCCAGTCCAGCGGATAGCGGCCCCAACGGTCGGCGGCATCGCGAATGGCCAGCAGCACCTCTTCGGGCACCTGCCAAGGGATTTCACCATGGTTGTCGGCGAGGATGAAGCCGCCGCCCCGGCCCGCTTTGCCTATTGCCCGTTTCACCTCGTCCTCGGCCTGGGCCGGCGTCCACCGCCGCATTTCCACGCCGTTCAGGTTGCCGATCACCGTGAACCGTCCACGCGCGGCTGCCTTCCATTCGGCCAGATCTTCCAGCGTGCTGACCCCTACCCCCGCCGTTCCGGTGGCGGCGATATCGTCAACGATTGCCAATCCCCGCCCCGAGGCAAGATGAATTGCAGTGGCTCCCTTGATCTGGGGGAGCGTTTCCAGGGCTACCCTGTGCCCGGTCTTAAGATACAACTCGCGCGAAATATTCGTCGGCGAGGAAACGGGATCGAAATAGACGATTGCCGTGGCGCCGGCCGCCAGCTGGGCATTGGCCCACTCCACGCAAAATGCCTGGTTCACCGCCATCAACCGGGCGAACCGCTCCGGTTGCTCGTAGATCAGCCTGATATAGGGTTCGAAACCCATCTGCATGACCGGCAGCGAAAAGGGAGATATCGCCACGCCAATGATCGGCACCGTATCGCCTACCCGCGCCTTCAACTGGCGGGTGACCTCCAGCACGCGGACAAGGCCTGCGCCGTCAGCCACTTTGGGCGGCTCCAGGCGGTCGATATCCTCGGGGCGGCGGATGACGGGCGCGCCGGCGTTCGGCGGCCCATCGTCGTAGAAGACGGTATCGCCGCCGAATGCCTCGCATTCGAGGCCTGCGTAATGAAACGGCACGAGGCAATCGCTGCGGTATTTGGCCAGCAGGCGCATTTGCCCCTCAACCACGTGCTCCGCGCGGGAGTAGTATTCGCGGATGGAGAGGCCCAGTTCCTTGGCCCCGTGCATGGTCGTAAGCAGGAACAGCGGCACCTTGTCGGGTTCGCGATGCCCCAATGCCGTCAACACCCGCTGCATGGACGTCATCATGCGCGCCCCTCCTGCCATCGCTGGACGATGCTCACGGCATCCGCAGCGCTTTGCCCCATGGCGTCCGCGCCCACCTCGCGCCACAGTTCGGGATCGAACAGAAAAGGCGCGCCGCCGACAGCGATTTTCACGCCGGCTTCACTGGCGTCCAGGGCCGATCGCACTTCCTTGACCTTGAGAGCGGAAGGCAGCATCAGGACGGAGATCAAAAGTATCTTTGTATTGTCGGCGAGGACGCGCTCGACCAGTTCATCCCTATCCATGCGGCCATAGTCGAGAACCGGCAAGCCGCTGGCCCGCAGGACGGATAGCACCATGCGCTTTCCGAGCATGTGGTAATCGCTGAGTACAGCGATGGCAGTCTTGGGCAGGCCCTTATACCGTTCCGTCCCGTGCGGCAACAAGCGATCGACAACGGCCTCGCAAATGCGGCTGCCCATATAGGTCTGGGACAAGGCGATCCTGCCGGAATGCCACTCCTCCCCCATCCGGACCAGCGCCGGCACCATCATCTCCTCGACGGCCAGTATCGGCCCTCTGCGGCTGACGGCCTCCTCAAAAAGTGCCGTTACCCGCGGGGTATCCAGCGCTATCAGCGCTTCGTATAGCTCGCTCGCCAACTTTTCCAATGCAGTGCCCTTCGCGGAACACACCTTGCGCGCGCATCCCGCCGCGCCTCCCGCATAACGATAGTGCAGCCCTGTTAAGGTAGGAATAATTTCTGCCCCCGGAACGGGCTCAGACCCCACCGGCGCCTTCGCCGGAATGCGCTCCTCCAGCAAGCTCAGGGGCGCGCATTTCCGGAGGCAGCGCATCCAAGATCGCCGGGTAGTCGAAATCTGCCGCCAGACGGCGCAGCAGCCTGCCCAATTCCGCATCGGCTTGGCCGATCTGCAAGATGGTTGCCGCTATGCGCTCGCTATCCAGGCTCTCCAAGGCATCCGCGAGTTCTTCCCGGGTCACGGCGGGCAGAGCAGCCAGCCTGCCGGTTATCGCGGCGGCGGGCGAGGCTTCGGCCACGGCTTCGGCGGCCCGGTAGACGTATCGGACGCCCAGCTGCTTCGCCAGGCTGTTGTAGATTTCCTCCGGCCGGTAGGGTTTGCGCACGAAATCGTCCATGCCGGCATCCAGCATTTCCTGCTGCTGTTCCGTGAACACCGAGGCGGTCACCGCGACGATCTTGACATCCTTGCCGTCCGGCAGCTCCCGGATGGTCCGCGTCGCCTCCATGCCGTCCATGACCGGCATCCGGCGGTCCATCCAGATGAGGTGCGGGTGCCACTCCTGGAAGAGCTTCACGCACTCCTGGCCGTTCTCCGCGACTTTCACCTCAAGGCCGATCCGGCTCATCAACTGGTCGAGCAGCATCTGGTTCTCAAGCTGATCCTCGGCGATCAGGATGCGGTAGAGCGGCTGTCCAGGTGCAAGTCCGGTCACTTGCCTGACCTTCTCTGCCCCCTCCGATACAGCGGCAGCGATGCCGGCCTCTGTAACCGTCCCCACCGGAACTTCGACGCGGAAGATGGAACCCTTGCCCGGCGTACTTACCATGCCGATGGTGCCGCCCATCAGTTCGACGAACTGGCGCGAGATGGCAAGGCCCAGTCCCGTGCCCTTTTGCGTGCCGGCCTCGCCCAGTTGCACAAAGGGCTTGAACAAGCGCTTCCGGTCTTCGGCACCGATGCCTGGGCCGGTGTCTTCGACCTCCATCACAAGATGCCGCCTGCCATTGTCCGTCACGCTGAGACGTAGATCGATGCCGCCCCGGTTCGTGAATTTCACCGCGTTAGCGACGAGGTTAATGAGCACCTGCCGCAGACGGGCCTCGTCCCCCTTGACGTAACGTGGAAAGGCGGAGGATTGGTCCACGCGCAGCCACAGCCCTTTCTCCAGCGCGCGCATCTGCATCATCTCCGCGACGTCGCGGACCATGGCGCCGATGTCGAAAGGGGCGATGTCCAACTGCACGCGCCCCGCTTCGATCTTGGCGATTTCCAGCACGTTGTTGATGAGGGTGAGCAGGTGCTCGCCGCTGCGGTTGATGATATCGAGCTTTTCGTGCTGGCCTTGGTTGAGGTCCAGCTCGTGCTGCAACATGCTGGAAAAGCCCAGAATGGCGTTAAGGGGCGTGCGCAACTCGTGGCTCATGTTAGCCAGAAACACGCTCTTGGCTTTGTTCGCGGTCTCGGCCGCGTCGCAAGCCAGCCGCAGCTCGGCCGTGCGCTGTTGCACCGTTTCCTCAAGCCGGTCCTTGCTATGGCGTAGCTCTTCCACCGCGCGGCGGCGCTCGGTAATGTCGTGAAAGGTCGTGACAACGGCATAGGGTTTTGTTTCGCCGGCCGAGATCAGGGGCTGCGAGTTGATCGAAAGCCAAACAAGAGTGCCGTCAGGCCTGTGTATCCCCATCACAACGTTGGATCGCGGCTCTCCCGTACGCAGGGTGACCATGGAAGGGTGGAGTTCTCCAGGAAAGGGCGTTCCGTCTTCCCGGATGGCGTCCCAATTCGGATCGCTGCCGATCATTTGACCGGCGGCATATCCCGCAATCCGCTCGACCGCCGGATTGACGGCTGTCACCGTGCCATCCGCCGCTTGAAAAACAATGCCCTCAGCCATAGCCGCAACGAGCGAACGATACATCGTTTCGCTCTCGGCCAGCGCCTTTTCCGCCCGCTGGCGAATGAAGTTGCGGATTTCGTTGCTAAGGATCAGCGCAACGTGGCTGAAGAAGATGGGCAGGTATTTGCCGAGGGCGGTGGCACGGATGTGCATGTTCTCCAGCTTGACGACGCCGATCAGTTCCTGCCCCACCAGCAACGGAAAACTCCAGTTCCACGAACCCTCCGGCACGCGGTCCAGCACCAAGGTCTCCTCGGGTTTTCCCAATAGTTCAACACTCAGATGCGTCTCAACGACTTGGGCTACGTCCGGATCGTCGACGGCCGGAAGGCACTTTTTCCCGCCAAGAAAATCCAGGTAGTGCAGCTCCTCACCGATCCAATAATAAATCTTGATATTGGTCCCGCCAATGCACTCGATGATATTGGAGAGCATGCTGCGCAGCATGTTCTCCAGCCCTGGCAATGGATTCAGCAGCTCCATCAGCCGAAGGATCAACTGGAAATGCGAACGATCTTCCAGCAGCCGCTTGTAGCGGACAGGAAGGGGTTCGAGTTCCCCCCGTGGAAGATCGCCGTCAACCGGACTCATTCGGTACTCTGTTTTTTGCTCTCTATGGCATCGGCCAGCACCGACTCCAAATGGGTTAAATCGGCATCGATCCATTCCAAGGGCAGGTCGACAAAGCGTGCCGCGGCTTCGGCGGCGGCCGTGAAATCGCCCGAACATGGCGTGCGGACGGCGATAATCATCTTATGACTGCTATGGAATATCTCCCGCAGCACAGTCCGGTTGTTGCCGAAACACGCGGTAAGCATCGGCTCCCACTTCAGCGCCCATTCTTCCAGCAGGAAGTACGCACCCCTCGACAATTCAGCCATGAAGCGCTCGTAACCGAGCAGCATCACGATGCAATTCTGGCCGCAGGTGCGAAGGGTGCGATGCGTTTCCAGCATCCGGTCCATCAGCGGATGGCAGCTGCCGTAAAAGACGACGGTATCTTTGCCTTTGCGCTCCTCGGCAGTCAAAGCGGCGTCCAGCTCAGTCCAAAGCCTCCCGAAATAATTATGCAGCGCGGACTCGATGAAGCGGGTTTCCACGTTCCAGCCATTCTTGCGGATCAAGGCTTCCACTTCCTTTTGCAGGATGCCGCAACCCACCATGACCATCGGCCGGGGTGTTCCCGTGCATGGGGGCTCAATCGTCATGGCAACCTCCCATATTCGAAAGCCGCGTCCAGCATGGCGCGGATGTTGGCTTCGGGCACGTTCATGGGCACGACGCCGGTGCCGAAAAGGAAATGGCCGCCGGGCTTGCCGATGCCGCACAGCCGCTTGACTTCGGCGCGCGTTTCCTCGGGCGTCCAGCGGGCCATCTTGATGTCGTCGATGATGCCGCAGGTCAAGGCTGTGCTGGCGATCAGGGCATTGTTGCTAATCAGAGCCTTGGCCTCGGCCAGATCCGCCAGGGGGCTGATGTGATAGTAGTGGAAGCCGAGTTCCGCCGCGACCGCTTCTATAACGTTGTTGAAAGGGGCCATGCCGCAGTAATAGACGAGGCCGCCAAGGCCTCCCGGCGCGATATCCCGTTTCATCCAAGGCAGCGACCACTCCTTGAAGCGCTTCATGCCGGCAAAATAGGTGGAGCCGAACGGCGAGGAATAGATGAGCACGTTCGCGCCGGCGGCCCGGTAGGCGGCCAGTTCCTGGCGGCAGAAATCCGAGCATTTGCGCAGCAATTCATCGCGCAGATCGGCGGGCCCGTCCGTCACCAGCTGCATCCACTGTTCCATGCCCATGAGCATCGATGGCAGGGTGGTCGAGGCGGTGATGTAGGCGCATATGGGGTGAGTTGCGCCCACCGCTTCCTTCAAGATTTTGAGGCAGGCGGCGTTCTTCGCCCACGCCGGGTGCGTGGTGATATCGGCGGGAATTTCCAGCTTGGCGATATCGTCGTAAGTCTTGATGACGAAATCGGCAACGTTGGGAACCCCCTCGTCGTTGAAGAGGATCTCCCGGCAGCCCAAAATCTCCGCTTCCACGCCTACGTAGGATAGGCTCCAAACATTGTCTTGCCCGTAGCGGGCCAGCATTTTCAGTTGCGCCCCAGCAACGTTCTCCCCACGCGCGTAGTACTCCTTTTGCGTCATCCCCAATTCACGGGCGCCCTGATCCAACAGATTGCAGAAGACCGGAATGCGTGGCGCCGGCTCGCCATCGATAGCGGCGGCGAGTATTTCGAGGGGTGTCATCGCGCCTTCGCTTGGCCTGACCGGGGACTTCGGCGCGCTGGGCGTCTTCACCTGCTGGATTTCGAGGGGGCGGATCGCGCGTTCCTCCGCCATGACAGGGGACTTCGGCGCGCCGCCCGTCTTCACCTGCCGGATGAGGTCGAGGATCAGCCGCCCGGCGCCGATGCCATCGGCTGCCCATCCGTCCGCGCCTACAGACTTGTAAAGCTCTCCGTCGAACCTGTAGGGCGCCCCGCCGACGACAATCTTAATTCGATCCTCCAGACCGCGCTCATGCAGAATCTGGCGCACTTTCCGGCAACCGTCCGGGCCGGTGGCTGTGTGCACCATCATGGCGGAAATGCCGATAACCTGGGCGTCCACACGCTGCGCCTCGTCCACAAACCGCTCGGCCGGTACATTGCCGCCCAGGTCGTGCACCTCCACCATCATGGTCTTCAGGCAGCCCATGACGATACGTTTGCCCAGAGTGTGCAGATCGCCGAGCGCGGTGCCAATGACGACGCACCCAGCGGGCTCCGGAGGAAAACGGAACAATACCAGCAGCTTGTCGGTTACCTCCGAGGCAATCTGAGCGATCATGAACTGCTGCGCGAGGTTGGAGTCGGGGTCCTCGTTAATCAAGGTCATCATCTCGTCCACGGCGGGAATGACGAGCTTGATGACGATGTCCTCGGGCGTCGCACCTTCGGCCAGGGCCTGATCGATCACCTTGAAGGCCGCGTCCTTGTCGGTTTCGAACACCGCCGTATTGTAAGCCCCAATCAGATCGGAGAGCATGAAACCTCCTCGCTTTCCCGTTCGGCAGGAATTGGACGCAAACGCAGATGATCCAAGTACAAATCGCCGTATTCCGCCGCCTGCGCCATGTTGATGGCGGCCCGGTTTGCTAGCGCTTCGCCGAACAGCGCTTCGCCATGGGCAGATAGTAAGGCCCGCTCGCAACCCGTGAGAGCCGCATTGCCATGCAGCTCAACCCGCGCCGGCGCGACAGGCGGCAGCAAGCCGAGCTGCTGGGCGTGAGCGGTATCCAAGGTGCGGCCGAACGCCCCGCAGACGCATAGACGGCGCAGGCCGGACCAGGTCATGCCGGCCCGGCGAAGCAGCACCGCGACGCCTGCCGCCGTGGCTGCCTTGGCCCGCTGAAAAGCGTCGATATCGCTGCCCGTTATCGCCGTGCGGGCATTCCCGGCCAGCAACCGGAAACCTTCCGCGCCGGGGGGGACGGCAAATCGCCCCGAAGGCTTCAGTTTGCCCGTAGCCACCAGAGCCGCGATCGCGTCGACCAGGCCGGAGCCGCAGAACCCCCTCGGCTCGCCCCCGCCGATGACCTCGCATTCGAAGCCGCCATCGTCCCGGCACCGGACGCGAAAGATGGCGCCGGATTCGGCGGGCATGCCCCGGCTGACACCTCCTTCGAAGGCCGGGCCTCCAGGCACCGAAGTGATGTGCAGCATCCGGCCATCCCAAAGCGCGATTTCGATGTTGGTGCCCACGTCCAGCAGCAGCGATCCGGGCGGCCCATCGGCAAGCCCTGTTGCGAGCAGATCGGAGGTCAGGTCGGAGCCGATGAAACCCGCCACGGGGGGCGGCAGCACGACCTCCACATGGGGCATGAACCATTCGGCCTGCCAAGCGGCCGGGTCCAGGGGGAGGTAATCGACCGGCCGCTGCCAGCTATCCGGATCGAGCAACTCGGCGCCGCCCCGGCCGGTAAGCAAGGCCAGCATCGCCGTGTTGCCCACCACCATCAGCCGGCCGATCTCTGCGAGCATGGGCTTAACCTCTCCCACGTCGCGGGTCAGCATGTCGCGCACCGCCTGAATAATGGCCGTGCGCGCCAGCCTGGCCAGTTCGCGCGCCCGTTCCGGGTTATCCCTGGCCGCGCTGAGGCGGTTGAGTATGTCGGCGCCGGAATTGCCTTGGGGATTGGGGCCAAGCCGCGCCGCGATGCGCCTCCCATTGCGGCGGTCCCACAGCGACACCCGGATATGGGTCGTGCCAAGATCGGCGGCCACTCCGTAGGTGTGCTCCTTCAAGTCCGGCAGGCCGCGGCCATCGGGCGCCAAGTCTTCGGGGAAAATACTCTTCCACGCGGATCGCGGCGCGGGATCTTCGACAAAAATCTCCGCATCTCCCTTCAGCCGCAATTGACAAGAGAGGCGGACCCCGCTGGCCAGGTCTTCCGGCGTGAGTTTCATGTACTCCGCCACCGTAGGCTCGTTCGTTTCTCCGCTCAGCAGACGCACCACGCAGGCGCCGCAAGTACCCGTCCCGCCGCAGGCCGCGCGCACACGCAACTCGGTGGTGTCCAGCACCTCGCGTACCGAACGCCCTTCCGCCACCGGCAGCCGGATAGTGGAGCCTTCCGCGCGAACGGTTAAGGTGGCGATTGAGCTTTTCATGGCGGCAAGGCCCACATTTGAGGAGCGATCCCCTGTACGGTTGCAAAGCTTACGCAGGATTTGGCCCAGCGCCCCGCGCCGGCGCCCCATTGCGTGGTTCTGGCGAGTGGATCGCTCAACGGCTTCGGCGCCAACTTCCTTGAAAGCCGGACACAAATGGCTAGCGGAGGTCCATTCAGCAGCATCGCGCGCTCCGTCACCTCAATTGCAGCGGCGAACGCTGACAATCTTAGCTTGCGTCACTTAAGCCCGTATAAATGGCGCGAAGTCAGTCTTAGTAACCTTCGGGAAGAGAGCCCTGGGACCGGGTTGCGCTCCGGAGGCGAACGGCTCAAACTGCGCCAAACCACCAGGGAGGCGCGCGATGAGCAAAGTTGCGTTTATCGGGCTGGGCGTCATGGGCTATCCCATGGCCGGGCATATCCGCAGCAAGGGCCAGCACGATCTCACCGTCTATAATCGCACGCTTAGCAAGGCGCAGGCCTGGGTTGCCGAATTCGGCGGGCAGGTGGCGCTAACGCCGGAGGAGGCTGCCAAGGACGCGGATTTCGTGTTCTGCTGCGTGGGCAACGATGATGACCTGCGCCAAGTCACAACCGGCGAGCGGGGCGCGTTCTCAAGCCTCAGGCCCGGTGCGATTTTCGTCGACAACACCACCGCTTCCGCCACCATTGCCCGCGAGCTTCACGCCGTCGCAGCCGCCCGCGGGGCGCATTTCCTCGACGCCCCCGTCTCGGGCGGACAGGCCGGCGCACAAAACGGCGTGCTCACCGTGATGGTGGGCGGCGATCCGGAGTCGTTCGCCAGGGCCGAGCCGGTTATTTCCTGCTTCGCCCGCGCGGTGAAGCTCATGGGGCCTTCAGGAGCCGGCCAGCTCACCAAGATGGTGAACCAGATCTGCATAGCGGGCCTTGTGCAGGGGCTGGCGGAGGCGATCCACTTCGCGCAAAAGGCAGGGCTGGACGTGGCCGCCGCGATGGAGACGATCTCGAAGGGTGCCGCGCAATCCTGGCAGATGGAAAACCGATGGAAGACCATGGCGGAGGGCAAGTTCGATTTCGGCTTCGCGGTGGATTGGATGCGCAAGGACATGGCGATCGTCCTCGACGAGGCCCGCGGCAACGGCGCGAATCTGCCGGTTTCGGCACTGGTCGATCAGTTCTATGCCGAGGTCCAGGCGATGGGCGGGCGGCGCTGGGATACGTCGAGCCTCATCGCGCGGCTGAACCGCAAGTGACGCGGCTGCGCTAACCCGCCTCTAAAGCACACCTCGAAAATACTTGCTTGCGGAGCTTGACAAATGCGTTTGCCTCGCGTTTGGATGATTTATTGATAACTTTTCGTAAAATATCTTTTGATGCGGAGTTGCGTAATGTTTGGAGGCCGTTTCGTTTGGAAAGCGATATTGGCCGCATTAATGCTATTTTGCCCCGATGTGGCTGACGCACAAAGCAGCAAGGACACCCCCGTGAATGCAGCTTGGTCGGCCGGCTTCATGGTCAGCACCTTGGGGCCAGGACTTCAAATCTCCTATCGTGTCTTGGATTGGGCCGTTGTTCGCGTCGAAGGCTCCTACTTGAGCATTCCCACCGATGGCCTGACATTCTCGCTGCAATCCGCTGGAGCGTTGCTCGACCTGCATCCTTTCAAGAGCGGGTTCCGCATTTCCGGGGGCTTGCGCTATTTCGAATACGACATCCGGGGGATCACCACGGTTAATGAAAACAATGGCGGCGTTTCCACTCCAAACCGATTCCGCGTCGAAGCCACGAACAGCAACAAGGCAGCACCCTACGCAGGCCTGGGCTTCGATACCTCGCATTTTTCTGGAGGTGCATACGAGCTTAAACTCGGCCTCGACTTTGGCGTGATCTATTCTGGCAAACCGGCGGCTTCCGTCACTAACCTGGATAGCCCAGGCGAAGACATCCAAACGCAACTAAGCAAAATAGTCGATAGGTACCAGTTTTTGGATTTCTACCCCGTGGCAACGGTTTCGGCACGGCTCACCTTCTAAATTTATTGCGGCAAGCCTTGCCTGGAGCCATCCGTTCAAGCGCCGGGCAACCCGTGCTCATGCGCTTCGAGCACCTGCCCCGCCAGATAGAGCGAGCCCGTGACCATGATGCGGACGGGGCCGCGCGCCTGATGGCGGCTCTTGGCGAACGCCGCCTCAAGGCTGGCCGCGGGATTGGCCGGGATACCCTCGCGGTAGGCGATGGCCGCCAGATCCTCGGCGCCATAGGCGTTTGCCTGTCCGGGGATTTGAATCGTCGCGGTAAGCTCGCTCAACCCTTGGAAATGACGCAGGAAGCCACCGGCGTCCTTGGTGGAGAGCATGCCGATTATCAGGTGGACCGGACTGGGCACCCGCTCGTCAAGATCCGCGAGCGCCCGCGCCACCGCCTCGCCCGCGGCCGGATTGTGGCCGCCATCCACCCAGATTTCGGAATCCGGCGGCGCCAACTCGTGCAGCTTACCGATGGGCAGGCGCTCCAGCCGCGCGGGCCAAACCGCGGTGGTGAGCCCCCTGGCGATGGCCTCCTCCGGGATGCGGAAGCCTTCAAGCCGGCGCGTAGCGGCGATTGCGGTGCCGGCGTTGTCAACCTGATGGCGGCCGTAGAGGCGCGGCAGCGGCAGATCGAGCAGGCAATCCTCGTCCTGGAAAATCAGCCGGCCCTGCTGCTCGAATACATCCCAGCTCTGGTTCGCCGCGATGACGGGGGCGCCAAGCTTCCGGGCGCGCGCCTCGATCACACCAAGCGCGCTCTCGTCCTGCCGCGATACGATTGCCGGCCGCCCGCGCTTGATGATGCCTGCCTTCTCGAAGGCGATGGCTTCGATGGTATCGCCGAGATATGAGCAATGGTCGAGCGAAACCGGCGTCAGCACCGTGGCCAGCGGCTCTTCGATCACGTTCGTCGCATCGAGCCTGCCGCCAAGGCCAGTCTCAAGCAGCACCACGTCCGCTGGGTTCTCCGCGAACGCGAGGAAAGCGGCGGCCGTGGTGATTTCGAAGAAGGTGATCGGCTCGCCGGCATTCGCGGCCTCGGCCCGGCTCAGGACATCCACCAACTCTGGCTCGCCGATAGCGCGCGCACCGCTGGGGCCTGCAAGCATGATGCGCTCGTGAAAGCGTCGCAGATGCGGCGAGATGAATGCGTGCGTCCGGTAGCCCGCCGCCTCCAGCATCGCTTTCAGGAAAGCGACGGCCGAGCCCTTCCCATTCGTGCCGGCGATGTGAATGACGGGCGGCAGCCGCCTGTGCGGATTCCCGAGCGCGCGAAGCAGGCGTTCCACCCGCCCCAAAGAGAGGTCGATGATCTTCGGATGGAGCTTCTCAAACCGTGCAAGCAGGCTCCCGGTCTTTTCCGTCTGCAAAGGGGCGTCCTAGGTTATGCGAAATCAACGTGTTTGCTCGCAGAAGCCCACCTCACCCCCGCCCTCTCCCCAAGGAGAGAGGGAGTGAGGGGGGCTTCCGCAACGGCCAAGCAAAGCAAGCAAGTCGATCCCGCGTTGAAAGCGAGCGCACAGGGCAGCGTGCGCCCGCAATTCCATGATAGCAGCTCGCGGTCAGGCTTATGAAGGCTTGCCACCCTTGGCGAAGCCGTCCGCCGCGGAAGCATCCACATTCACGGTAACGATCTGCTCCGCCGTTGCCGGAAGGTTGATTTCCAGGCTGCCGCCGGCCGCCTTGGTTCGGACCTTCACGTTGTTCATGCCCGGCCGGTGCTTGCGCTCCGTGACCAGCAGGCTGCAAAGCTTGCTCAGAGTGTCGCGCATTTCGTGCCGGTGCACCACCATGTCGATCATGCCGTGGTCCAGTAGGTATTCCGCCCTTTGGAAGCCGTCCGGAAGCTTCTCCCGGATGGTCTGCTCGATCACGCGGGGACCGGCAAAGCCAATCAGGGCGCCAGGCTCGGCGATGTGGATGTCGCCCAGCATGGCGTAGGACGCCGTAACCCCGCCGGTGGTGGGGTTGGTCAGCACGACGATATAGGGCAGCTTGGCATCCCGCACGCGCTGCACACCAACCGTGGTGCGCGGCATCTGCATCAGCGACAGAATGCCCTCCTGCATACGTGCGCCGCCCGAGGAGACGAACAGGATGTAAGGGATCTTAAGCTCCACGGCCTTCGACATGCCGGAAATAAGTGCCTCGCCCGCGGCCATGCCGAGCGATCCGCCCATGAAGGAGAAATCCTGCACCGCCGCCACGATGGATAGGCCATCGAGCGTACCAACGCCTGTGAGCATCGCATCGCTCATGCCGGTTTTCGACCGCGCTTCCTTGAGCCGGTCGGAATAGCGCTTCTCGTCACGGAATTTCAGCGGATCGGTGGGCACCTCCGGGATCGGCACGACCTCGAATTTGCCGCCATCGAACAGCCCCTTGAGCCGCGCTTCGGCCCCGATGCGCATGTGATAGCCGGAGCCCGGGATGACGAATTGGTTGGCTTCGAGATCCCGATGAAAGACCATCTGCCCCGTCTCTGGACATTTCACCCAGAGATTTTCGGGCATCTCCCGTTTTTGCCACAGGCCACGGATCTTAGGCCGGACGACGTTGTTGATCCAGTTCACGTATCCAGGCGCCTTTCATGCGCAACGAAGCGGTTTGCCTAACTTTTCACGCTGCCTTCATACCGGAAGAAAGCTGCCCGACGAGATCCAAAACCGCAACTTTGGTTAAACTCGTTGCTTGCTGCGCTTCGTCAAGGCTCTGCGCGATGGCGTCCACAAGCACGGACCCCACCACGACGCCGTCCGAGACGCTTGCGATTGCCCTTGCCTGCTCCGGGGTGCGAACGCCGAAACCTACCACGACCGGCAGCGGCGTGCGGGCCTTGATGCGCGTAACGCTCCGCTCCACGGCGGCGGTGTCCGGTGCGCGCGTTCCGGTAATTCCGGCAATGGAGACATAATAAACAAAACCGCTGGCATTGGCGAGCACGGTCTCCAGCCGGCGATCGGTGGTCGTGGGCGCGGTAAGCCGTATGAAGTTGAGCCCGGAATTGAGCGCGGGCAGGCAAAGTTCGTCGTCGGCCTCCGGCGGCACGTCGACCACGATGAGCCCATCGACGCCAGCTTCCGCGGCCTCCGCCAGAAAGGCGTCCACCGGATAGACATAGATTGGATTGTAATAACCCATCAAGATAATCGGCGTGTCCTTGTCTTCCACCCGGAAACTGCGCACCATCTGAAGCGTCTTGTGCATGTTCTGCCCGCCGTGCAGCGCCCGCTGCGACGAGCGCTGGATCGCGGGGCCGTCCGCCATCGGGTCGGAGAACGGCATGCCAAGCTCGATGATGTCCGCCCCCGCCTTGGGCAGGCCTTTTAGGATTTCCAGCGAGGATTCGTAATCGGGATCGCCCGCCGTGACGAAGGTCACGAGCGCCTTCTTCCCAGCACCCTTCAGGTTCGCAAAAGTCCGCGCTATCCGATCCATCGAACTATCCGTTTTCCTTGCTGCTTCTTGGGCTTAGTAAGCAGGGCCTACCGCCAAGCCTTTTAGATTTCCATGCCAAGATGGCCCGCAACGGCGAAGATATCCTTATCGCCGCGCCCGCACATGTTCATAACGAGGAGATTGCTGGGCGGCAAGCTTGGCGCAAGTTTCGCGACATACGCCAGCGCATGCGAGGGTTCCAGCGCCGGAATGATGCCTTCGAGGCGCGTGCAGATTTGGAACGCGTCCAGAGCCTCGCGGTCGGTCGCCGCCACATAGGTCACGCGGCCCGTGTCGCGCAGCCACGAGTGCTCAGGCCCGATGCCGGGGTAATCGAGGCCCGCCGAGATCGAATGCCCGTCGAGGATCTGGCCGTCATCGTCCTGGAGCAGATAGGTGCGGTTGCCATGCAGCACGCCGGGCCTGCCGCCATTGAGAGAGGCGCAGTGCCCGTTCGGAACGTCGAGGCCGCGGCCCGCCGCTTCCACGCCGTAAATCGAAACCGGGGTGTCGTCCAGAAAGGGATAGAACAGGCCCATTGCGTTCGAGCCGCCGCCGATGCAGGCCACCAGAGTATCCGGCAGCCGGCCCTCCGCCGCCATCATCTGCTCGCGAACCTCACGGCCAATAATCGATTGGAAATCGCGTACCATCGCCGGATAGGGATGCGGCCCCGCCACCGTGCCGATGATGTAGAAGGTGTCCTCGACATTGGCTACCCAGTCGCGCAGCGCCTCGTTCATGGCGTCCTTGAGCGTCGCCGTGCCCGAGATCACCGGCCGCACCTCGGCGCCCAAAAGCCGCATGCGGAAGACATTCGGGCTTTGGCGCTCGATATCGGTCTGGCCCATATAGACCACGCAAGGAAGGCCAAAGCGCGCGGCCACGGTCGCAACCGCCACGCCGTGCTGGCCTGCCCCCGTCTCCGCGATGATGCGGGTCTTNNTTGATCTTGTGCGAGCCGGTGTGGTTCAACTCGTCGCGCTTGAAGTAGATTTTCGCACCGCCGAAACGCTCGGTCAGCCGCTCGGCGTAATAGAGCGGGCTCGGCCGGCCGGAATAATGGGTGTTGAGGTACTCAAGCTCCGCCTTGAACGCCGGATCGTCCTTCGCCTGTGTATAAGCCGCCTCAAGGTCGAGGATGAGCGGCATCAGCGTCTCGGCCACGAAGCGCCCGCCATAAAGGCCGAAATGACCCCGCTCGTCGGGGCCGGTGCGATAGCTGTTCAGGTGCAGCAGCGTTTCGGGTGTACCGGACATGAACTTCTTTTCCCTGTTAGGCCCCGGTTGAAACCGGACCGGCCGGTTCGAAGGATTTGGCGATCCTTATAAACTCTCTGATCCGCGCGGGGTTTTTTACGCCGGGAGCGCTCTCGACTCCAGACGAAACATCGGCCGACATGGCGCCGCTGGCGCTTAAGGCCTTGAGCACATTATCAGAGTTGAGCCCGCCGGAAAGCATGAAATTCGGCCTTAGCCCCGCTTTCGGCAGCCAAGTCCAGTCGAAGGCGACCCCGTTTCCGCCGGGTAGTGCGCCGGGCGTCGCGGCGGGCTTTGCATCGAACAGCAGGATATCGGCGCAAGCCTCGAAGCGGCGCGCCTCCGCAACATCCTCCTCGCAGCCGACCTTGATCGCTTTGATTATGCCTGCGCGCGAAAGGACGCGGAGCTGGGCGATGCGTTCCGGCGTTTCGTCCCCGTGAAGCTGCAGAAAATCGGGGTGAACCTCAGCTTCGATCTCCCGGATCAGTTCATCCGGCGCATTGACCGTCAGCGCCACCGTCTTTATGCGGCCTTCAGCTGCCTTGGCGAGCCTTGCCGCCTGCCCCACCGATACGTTCCGGGGGCTCCGCGCGAAAAACACGAAACCGGCATAGTTTGCCCCCGCCTCAATGGCGGCTTCAAGCGTTTCCGCCGTTGAAAGTCCGCAGATTTTTACCGAGATGCTCATCGCTTTTCTTGTTGTGCCACGCTGATCTTGGTTCAGCCATTACCGCAAGGCTCGCCTTCCGTTCCGCAGCGGCGTGCCCTGCACGAGGGAATCTCCACTCATCCTGTCCTTCTCCCCGCGAACTCGCCTTGGCCAGTTCGCGTCTTGGTGTGTCCGCATCCGCAAGCGGATGCGGATGGAAAAGGGCCCCCCGAAATTCCCTCGGCGGAAATTCTGGCGTCCCCTCTCCCACAGGGAGAGGGACAGGGTTAGGGGTTGAACGCTCCGATCATGCCAGAACCTGGCAACCGGCCGAAACCACTCGGAACCCGGTATAAGCTCACCTTGGCTGCCGTGCCAATAGTTCTGTTGCAAGCCAAATTTCAAAGGTAGGAGCGAAGCGGGCGCGGGGCTGCCGGCGCTACCGCCTCCGGGGCGGTATGCAGGCCGGCCTTCAAGGTTTCGGCCTCGCGCTTCCATAGCGCCACCTCTTTGGTCTTTGCGCGCGCCGCGTCGCGCCAGCGCCCCTGTGCCATCCAAACCGCGGCCGCACCGAGGAAAATCCCAAAGAACAGGGCGGCAAAAAGATAGACGAACAACGGCGCCTCAACCGATGGCACGAGCGCCTTGTCGCTGTAGGGACTGAACGGGTCGAGCACGAGGCGCACAGGGGCGCGGTTGGCAACCGCATAGGCGGCAACCGCAAAGCCCAGAATGCAAAGCGCCAAGACCTTGAAAAAGCGTATCATAATCCGGTGGCCGGTCAGGAGCCCTTAGCCGTCTTTTTGCGTCCGCCCTTCGGCTTCTCCGGAGGCAGCTCTGGCGGGTTGAGCCTCAAGCGAAGTTCCTTGCCGGTCTTGAAATAGGGCACGAACTTTTCCGTTACATCGACTTGATCGCCGGTGCGCGGGTTTCTCCCTGTCCGGGCCGGGCGGTGCTTCACGGAGAAGGCGCCGAAGCCCCTAAGCTCCACTCGGTCCCCACGGGTAAGCGCGCCCGTAATCTCCTCGAAGATCACGTTCACGACTTTTACCACGTCCCTTTGCATAAGGTGGGGATTTCCTTCCGAGAGTTTTTCGATCAACTCAGATTTAATCATTGGGGCGCCTCAATATTTTTGAGCTTAAGGGTGCCAAATCGAGAATAGTCCGTCAAGCGGCCGTTCCTTGATCGAGTCAAATGCGCCGAACACACTCAAATCGAAGATATGGCCAAGTCCAAGCCAATCCGCCATGGCCGCGGCGGCGGAGCTGAAGATGCCGAACTGCGAGCCGGGCTCGGGCTTCCAGTCCTTCACCTCAAGGCCGCTCTCAACCTTTCTTAGGTCGGAGAACCACTTAATAGCGGTTTGCTCATCCCCGATCGCATCGATCAGGCCGATCTTGAGCGCCTCGCGCCCGGTGTAAATCCGGCCGGTCTTGATATCGTCCAGATGCGAGGCAACGTCCTTGCGCCGCTCCGAGACGAGCCCAACGAACCAAATCTGCGACTCTTTGACCAGTCCTTCGGAAAGGCGTTTCGCCTCTTCGCTGGTTGGCTTGAAGGGCGAGGGCTCCGCCTTCAGCGGGCCGCTCCTGATCTCGTCGACCTTCACGCCGAGCTTGCCGAGCAGTTCGCTGACCTCCGCCCACTGAAAAATCACGCCCACGGAGCCCGTGATCGTGTTGCCGCGCGCGACGACATAATCGGTCGCGATTCCCGCCATATAGGCCGCGGAGGCAGCCACCGTGCTGAAAACCGCCGCTACCGGCTTGGCCTGGGCAAGCTCGCGCAGATCCTGGTAGAGAACCTCGCCGCCCACGGTTGTGCCGCCAGGGCTATCGACGGCTACGATCACCGCCTTCACATGCGGGTTCTTGCGGAGTTTTTCCAAGAGCATGTGCCGCTTGGCGTTATCGCCGATGAAGCCGCTGATGGTGACGCGCGCGATGTGATCGCTTCCGAAGGCTGAAAACGGCTCGCGATCTCCCTTTGCGGCGGCCAAGGCGATGGCCACTATCAAGGCAAGAATCGCCAGCACGCGCCAGCCGGTGAGCTTGCGCCTCAGGCGGCGCCGGTCGATCAGAATATCGGAGTCCAACGTCATGCGCCTGCCTTCTGCAAGAAAAACCGGCTAGCTGCTTAACACCGGGCGCGGATACGCGGGCGCAGGAGGCTCCCCGTTTCCGGTCCGGCGATGCCGTGGCCGGTCAAACCCGGCCACGGGATGTTATTCCGCCAAGCTTACGTGGCGCTTCACTCTTTCTCTTTAACCTGGGCCTTGTGCAGAGCCGCGCCAAGGATATCGCCAAGCGATGCGCCGCTATCGGTCGAGCCGAACTGCGCCACAGCCTCTTTCTCCTCGGCGATCTCAAGCGCCTTGATCGAAAGCCCGAGCTTGCGCCCGCTCTTGTCGACCTGGGTGACGACAGCGTCGACCATATCGCCAGTCGAGAAGCGCTCGGGCCGCTGTTCGCTGCGGTCGCGCGAAAGGTCGCCGCGGCGGATGAAGGCGGTCACGTCGGTGCTCGCGATCTTCACCTCGATGCCGGCGTCCTTCACCTCGATCACTTCGCAAGTCACGGTAGCACCTTTCTTGAGCGTGCCCACGGCCTGGAACGGATCGGTGCCGAGCTGCTTGATGCCCAGGCTGATGCGCTCCTTCTCGGGATCGGTCTCAAGCACTATAGCCTTGACGGAATCGCCCTTGTTGTAGTCCTTGATCGCTTCCTCGCCTGAGCGCGACCAGTCGAGGTCGGACAGGTGCACCATGCCGTCGATGCCGCCGTCGAGGCCGACGAACAGGCCGAACTCGGTGATGTTGCGAACCTGGCCTTCGACGGTCGAACCCTTGGGATGGTTCTCCGCAAAGGCATTCCAGGGATTTTCCTGCGTCTGCTTCAGGCCCAGGGAGATGCGGCGCTTGGTGGCGTCCACCTCCAGCACCTGCACTTCGACTTCCTGGCTGGTGGAAACGATCTTGCCGGGATGGACGTTCTTCTTCACCCAGCTCATCTCGGAGACGTGGATGAGGCCCTCGACGCCCGCCTCCAGCTCGACGAACGCGCCGTAGTCGGCGATGTTCGTGACCGTGCCCTTGAACTTGCCGCCAATCGGGTACTTGGCCTCGATGCCGCCCCACGGATCGGAGCCCAACTGCTTCATGCCAAGGCTGATGCGCTGCGTCTCCGGATTGATGCGGACGATCTGCACCTTCACCGTGTCGCCGACGTTCAGGATCTCGGTCGGGTGATTGACGCGCTTCCATGCCATGTCGGTGACGTGGAGCAGGCCGTCGATGCCG
>PMBZ01000066.1 GCA_003153975.1 Hyphomicrobiales bacterium | reverse complement strand
GGCGTCTCGCCGCGCGGTTTGTTCACGAATGTCCACGCATAGCCAAATTTCATAACGCTATCCCACTCCACACCCGCAAAACCTCGCGCCGCAATGTCCTGCCTGACGCTTCTTTGTTCGTCCATTGTTCGAAGGGGACGCTTGCGCGTACCTTGTCTTACCGTGCCTGCACGGTTTGCTTGTACACAGCATTAGCATTTATCGGCAAAGTTGTGGAAAAATGTATGTTCCGGTTGCGTTCATGTTTAGCCGCCGCCATCTTATGGCCATGCGCAAAGCGGCTTCGAATTGTAGAGTATAGTAACCGCATGCCTGCGATATCGACTAAATAGTGTTAGCGTAGTTGAGGTTAGATGAAGTACTCGATCGTATCGAAGGGCGCCGGCTTGGCTAAATGTCATTGCAATAGCGAACGGTATCGGGCATTGGAGATAGAAAATCCGTCGCCGATGGATGCCTGCCGGGGCCAGCCTGTTCCATGGAGGCAAAGCGTAAACGCGCGCGATGCCGGCGGCTTGAAACGCCGATTTATGAGGAGCGCTAAACTCCCGGCAAGAGACGGTATCGCCGGCAGTCCGCAAGTCCGGTCACGGCCTTTCCATTTCACGGACGGCATCCCAGCGGAGCGCCTAAACCGAGGCCGGCTCGATGCCTCCAGCCGGCTGGCCCGCGCGAGTCCGGAAGCAACCGATGCGGCGCCGAAACGGTTGATCTCCGGTGCTAATCCTGCGGCCTTCTCTTGACCGGCGCCCGGTTTCAACTTCATATCGGGCAAACTTTTTGCAAGCGCCTACCGCGCAGGACACTGGACATGGCTCAAGAACGCTACAACGCCCCCGAGCGCGAGAAACACTGGCAGAAAATCTGGGAAGAGCAAAAGACGTTTCTCACCAGCAAGGGCGGGCCGAAATATTACGTGCTTGAGATGTTCCCCTACCCGTCGGGGCGTATCCACGTCGGTCACGTCCGCAACTACGTGATGGGCGACGCAGTGGCGCGCTACAAGCGGGCCAAGGGCTTCAGCGTGCTGCATCCGTTCGGCTGGGACGCGTTCGGNNCCCGCCGAGAACGCGGCCATGAAGGAAGGCGTCAGCCCGCGCGACTGGACCTACGAGAATATCGAGGTGATGCGCGCGCAATTGAAACGCATCGGCCTGTCGCTCGACTGGACGCGCGAGTTCGCCACCTGCGATCCCGAATATTACCACCAGCAGCAGAAGCTGTTCCTGGCTTTCCACAAGGCGGGCCTCGTTTACCGCAAAAAGAGCAAGGTGAACTGGGACCCGGTAGACCACACGGTGCTCGCCAACGAGCAGGTNNCAGGTCATCGACGGCCGCGGCTGGCGTTCGGGCGCCATCGTCGAGCAGAAAGAGCTGTCGCAGTGGTTCTTCAAGATCACGCACTACGGCGAGGAGCTGCTGGCGGGGCTGGACACGCTCGACAAATGGCCGGAAAAGGTGCGCCTCATGCAGCGCAACTGGATCGGCAAGAGCCAGGGCCTCTTGATGCGCTTCCGGCTGTCGGGCGACAACTCGCGCTCAATCAGCCCGGAGGGCGGTAGCGTAAACAAACTGCCCAAGGGTTTTCCCGAGGTTGAGGTGTTCACGACGCGGCCGGACACAATCTTCGGCGCGAGTTTCGTCGGCATCTCGCCAGAGCATCCGCTGGCGCTGGCGCTAGCCAAGAGCGACCCGAAGCTCAAGGCATTCATCGAGGAGTGCCGCAAGACGGGCACGGCGCAGGAGGAGATCGACCGCGCGGAGAAGAAGGGTTACGACACCGGCATCGTCGCCGCCCATCCCTTCCGCTCGACCACGAAACTGCCTGTTTATGTCGCCAATTTCATCCTCATGGATTATGGCACCGGCGCGATCTTCGGCTGCCCCGCGCACGACCAGCGCGACCTGGATTTCGCGCGCAAGTACCGGCTCAAGGTCAAGGCCGTCGTCATCCCCGAGGATGCGGACCCGGCCGGGTTCAAGGTTGGCAACGAAGCCTATCTCGGATCGGGGCGCCTGGCGAATTCCTCGTTCCTGAACGGCATGTCCGTCGAGGACGCGAAAGAGGAAGTGGCGCAGCGGCTCGGCAAGCGCAACATGGGCGAAAAGAAGACCACCTTCCGCCTGCGCGATTGGGGCGTCTCCCGGCAGCGCTATTGGGGCTGCCCGATCCCCATGATCCACTGCCCGGAATGCGGCGTCGTGCCGGTGCCTGAACAAGATCTGCCCGTGCGGCTGCCGGCCGATGTCAGCTTCGACAAGCCCGGCAACCCCCTGGACCGGCACCCAACCTGGAAGCACGTCAAGTGCCCCGCCTGCGGAACCGCGGCCACGCGCGAAACCGACACCTGCGACACCTTCGTGGATAGCTCGTGGTATTTCGCGCGCTTCTGCTCGCCGCACGCGAAGGAACCGCTCGACCGCGCTCAAGCCGACCACTGGCTGCCCGTCGATCAATATATCGGCGGCGTCGAGCACGCGATTCTGCATCTGCTCTATGCGCGCTTCTTCACCCGCGCCATGAAGGACTGCGGCTATCTGAACGTCGCCGAGCCCTTCGCCGCGCTCTTCACGCAAGGCATGGTGCTGCACGAAACCTACTATCAGGGGCCGGACGACAAGAAGGACTGGATTAACCCGGCCGATATCGTCGTCGAGACGGTGAACGGCGTCCGCAAAGCTTACAAGGCGGACGCGGCGCGGGCTCCGGTGAATATCGGCTCCATCGAGAAGATGTCGAAGTCGAAGAAAAACACCATCGACCCCGACGTGTTCACCGGGCATTACGGCGCGGACACCGCGCGCTGGTTCATGCTGTCGGACAGCCCGCCCGAGCGCGACGTGCTTTGGACCGACGAAGGCGCGCAAGGGGCATGGCGCTTCGTGCAGCGCGCTTGGCGGCTCATCGGCGAGAGCCTGCCGCTGCTGCCGAAGCCAAAGGCGAAAGCGCCCGCCGGATACGCTCCGGCCGCGCAAGCGCTGCGCCGCGCCGCGCACAAGGGCCTGTATGCCGTGGCCGAGGAAATCGAGGGACTGCGCTTCAACCGGGCAATCGCGGCCGTCTACGAGTTCGCCAACCCGGTCTCCGCCGCGCTGCAGGACAAGGCCGCGCGCGGCGAGCCATCCTTCGGATTCGCGCTTAAGGAGGCCCTGACCTTCTTCGTACACGCGATCAATCCGATCATGCCGCACTTGGCGGAGGAGGGCTGGTCGCTGTTAGGTTACAACACCTTGCTCGCAAATGAGAGCTGGCCTGACGTAGATCGAAGCTTACTCATTGACGATACCGTGACGATTGCCGTACAGGTAAATGGGAAGAGGCGCGACGAGATCGTGGTACCGCGGAATGCCGGACGGGCAGACGTGGAGGCTGCGGCGCTGCGCTTGGAGAGCGTTACCCGCGCGGTAGACGGGCGGCCGATTAAAAAGGTAATCGTGGTTCCCGAAAGGATCGTCAATGTCGTGGCGTGAACTCTCGAAACACAACCGGTATATCCGGGGAGCAGCGGCAGCAGCACTGCTTGGCCTCATAAGTTTGGGGGCGGGCGGATGCGGCTTTCAGCCGCTTTATGGGTCAACGTCCTCGGGCGCAAACTTGGCCGAGGTCATGAAGACCGTGGATATCGCGACGATCGGCGGCCGCACAGGGCAGCGTCTGCGCAACGAGCTGCTCTTCGGCACCACTGGCGGCGGAGCCGCTGCGGCGCCGATCTACAGGCTGGACGTCGCCCTGCGCGAAACGACCCGCAATACGCTGGTCACGCAACAGGGCCTCGCAACAAGTCAGATCCTCGAACTCGACGCGGAATACCGCCTCGTTCGCATCACGGACAATGAGGTGGTCTTCAAAGCCTGGAGCAACTCGCAGGCCGCCTATAACATGGTTGGCTCGACGGGTCTCGCCGGCTCGACCTACGGCGACACGCGTGCCGGCCTGGATGCCGAGAACCGCGCCGCCCGCACGCTCGCCGATACGATCAAGACGCGCCTCGCCGCCTACTTGTCCGGCGCCGCCTAGCCGGTGGATCGCGCAAGCGTTCGAAAGATACGCAGCTTGCGCGCGGCCAAGCTTCGGCGTGTGTCCATTGCGGGCGGGGAATGAGCTAAGTTCATAGGGGATCTCCCCTCACCCTGTCCCTCTCCCACGCAAGCTCGCCTTGGCGAGCTTGCCACTCATAAGTGTCCATATCCGCTTGCGGATATGGTCGGGAGAGGGGACGCCGCTAACAGCGGGCACGGCCGGACTCCCTCTCCCTGTGGGAGAGGGCTGGGGTGAGGGGTAATGCGCGCTGGGCCGATCACTACCCCCTCGACACTGGATAGCGCTCAACCGGAGCAGGTGAAGGCCGAATGGTTGCGCCAAGTGTGGCTTCCGCCGCGAAATTCCTATCCACTCCGCCGGGCGCCGTTCGCGGCTTCCTGTTCTACGGCTCGGACAGTCTGCAAATCGCGGCCAGAGCCGAAGCGCTTGTGCGCACGCTCGAAGGCAAGCTCGGTCCGGACGCCGAAATCATCCGCCTTCACGATGCCGATCTTGCCGCCGCTCCCGAGCGCATCACCGTGGAGCTTTCGACCGGCTCGCTGTTCGGCGGCACCAAGATCGTCTGGCTGACCTCCTGCCCCCTGAAGGCGCATGCGCCGCTCGGCAAAATCGCGGAAACCGCGCTTGAAGGCGGCTATCTCGTGGTTCAGGCTCCGGACATGAGAAAGGGCCACAAGCTGCTCGCGGCTTTCGAAGCGGCGTCCCACCTTGCGGCGATAGCCTCTCATGGCGAGGACGAGCAAAGCCTTGGCACCGCCATCCGCCAGCGCGCGCAAGCTCAAGGCTACGAAATCGCACCCGATGCGGCAGCCCTCGTCGCGGTTCGCTGCGATTTCTCGGCGCTGCTCGCGCAAAGCGAAACCGAAAAGCTCATCACCTATGCCGGGCAGGAGCGGCGGATCGCGCTCGAAGACGTGGAGGCCTGCCTCGCCGACCAGCAAACCGCTGGGCTCTCGGAGATCGTGGATTTCGCCCTGAATGGCGAGGGGCGGAAAGCGCTACTCGCCTTCGAGCGCTTTATGGTGGCCGAGCAGAACGTGACGCCCGTGCTGGTGGTGCTGGGCCAGGCGATGCTGCGGCTCCACGCCGTGCGGACCGCCGCGGATGCAGGCACGCCGCTTGCCCAGGCGATTAAGGAACTGCGCCCGCCGGTGTTCTTCAAGCAGCAGGACGTGCTCGCGGCGCAGGCCCGGCGCTGGACCGCCTTGGCGCTATCCGCCCATATCGGGCGCCTCAACATGGTGCTCAAGGAAACGCGCCTCCGCCCCGCCCTCGACCACGACATCGCGGCGGACTTCCTCATCGCCATCGCGAAAGAGGCGCGGAGGCAATGACGGAGGCGGATGAGATTTTCCTGAAGGTGCGGGAAATTCTTTATGCAAGCCAGGGAATCCACTTCGAAAAGCTGACGTGGACCACCGACTTGAGCCTGGATCTGCGCATTGCGGGAGACGATGCGGATCTGCTTTTTCTGGAATTCGATAAGGCGTTCAACGTCGACTGGAGCGGCCTCAATCTGGGGGTCCACTTTGGCGGCGAAACGATCACCCTGCCGCTGCCGTGGGCTTTGGACTGGCAGCTGTACAAGCATCAGCCCCTCAGAGTTTGCGATCTGGTCAATGCCATTCAGGCCGGCAAATGGCCGGGAACGCCCATGGTTAGAAAGTGCCTGGCGGCCCGGCTTTTCCTCTACGCGTTAAGCACGCTGCAGTGGCTCTTTATAATATCTATTCTTCTGTTGTCCGTCCTGAGCCTGCTGCGTCGCTGAGGATTGTCTTCTCCACGCCGCGTTTGTTGCAGGCTTCAAGCGCGGCCATCGTCGCAAGTTGCGGGTAAGTACAATGGGAGGTTGTAATTCGCTATCGCCCCGCCGGCGAATTTGTTAGCCTCGCCACATGCGGAGGCGCAAACCGGGGGGCACATGGGCCGCAGGGTGATCGACGTTTTCCTAAGCTCGACCGCGATGGACCTGGCGGACCATCGCGAGGCGGTCTACGACGAGCTGATGAGTACCGGCCGCTTCTTCTGCGTCCGGCAGGAGGAGTTCGGCGCGCAGAATACGAATGCGTTGGAGTTCTGCCGCAATGCCGTGCGGAGGGCGGATATCTTTGTCGGCTTGGTCGGGCTCAGGCGCGGCTGGGAGCCGCCGGGCGACGCCGGCATGCGCTCCATCACCGAGATGGAGCACGACTGGGCGCGCGAAGCCGGCCGGCCGCGCTACATCTGGGTCACGCCCGGCGATTTCCCCCTAAGCGGCACACTCCGCGAAAGCGACGGGCAGTACGCCCGGCAGCTCGCTTTCCGCAAGCGCGCGATGTCGGGCAGCGACCGCATTGTCTCGCAAAAGGGCTTCGAATCGCCCGAACTGCTGGCGGGCAAGATCGTGAAGCAGCTGCTGTTGTCGGATGTAACCGAGGAGCTTCTCAACAGTTTCAAGCTGGAGCCTGCGCCGGCGGGCCAGCCCGTCTCCTGGAAGGAGGAGCAGGTGGCCGCCATCGCGGCCGCCGTCGAGCGCCTCGCCGAGGACCGGGATGTGGACCTCTTGGCGCTCGCCCAGAACCCTAAAGGCATCGACATAGCGGAGCTGGAGGCAAAACTCATGGCCCGGGAAAAAGAACTGGAAGCCGAGGCGCACGGCACTGCGGTGAAGCGCGCGGAATATTGGCGGCATATAGGGGCGCTGGCGTTTCTTCAACATACGCACAAGGCGCTGGCAGCCTACCGCAGGGCCGTCGCCTTCGACAGCGGGAACGCGGATGGCTGGCGCTCCCTGGGCGAGCTGCTCTACCGTTTAGGCGACTATGGCGGCGCCCGCGTGGCTTTCGAGGAACTACAGGAACTCGGCAAGCGGACCGGAAATTTGCGCACCCAGTCCAACGCCATGCTGCGGCTGAATTGGATCTGGCAGGCGACCGGCAACCTGAGCGAGGCCGAGCAACTCGCCAGCCGGGCGCTGCAATTTGCAAAGCGCGCCGAATGGCAGGAAGGCATGGCGCGGGCCTACGGCAATCTCGGCGTGATCTACCGCACACGGGGCGAGCTTGGCCGCGCCGAAAAAATGCTGGTCAAGGAGCTTCGGCTCAACGAGGAGCGCGCGAGCAAGGAGGGCATGGCCCGTGCCCGCGCCAATCTCGGCACCATCTACATGCGGCAGGGCGACTTTGTGCGCGCCGCGGACATGCAGCTCAAGGCGCTCAAGCTGTTCGAGGAGCTGGGGCACAAGGAGTATATGGCCGCGACCTACGGCAATCTCGGCCTCGTCTGCCAGATGCGCGGCGACCTGGCACACGCCGAGGAAATGCAGCTCAAGGCCCTCAAGCTCAACGAGGAGCTTGGCCGCAAGGACGGCATGGCCAACGCCTACGGCAATCTGGGCCTCATCTACGAGAAGCGGGGCGACGAGGCGCGCGCCGAGGAAATGCAGCTCAGGGCGCTCAAGCTCAACCGGGAGCTGGGCAGCAAGGAAGGGATGGCCAGCGCCTACGGCAACCTGGGCCTGCTCTACGAAGCGGCGGGCGATCTCGACGCCGCCGAGGAGATGCAAGTGCGCTCGCTCAAGCTGGAGGAGGAGCTTGGCCGCAGGGAGGGCATGGCGATCTCCTACGCGGCACTCGGCAATATCTGTGAAAGGCGGGGCGAATTCGGCCGCGCGGCGGACATGCTCTTGATGTCGCTCAAGCTCGACGAGGAGCTGGGCAACGCGGAGGACATGGCCGAAACCTATGGCAATCTCTGCGGCGTCTACATGGCGCAGGGCGATCCCGGCCGCGCTGCGGACATGCAGCTCAAGGCGCTACAGCTCAAATCGCGGAAGCTCCACGAGGTGCTTGGCGGCGAGGCGCATGCGAAGCACACCGCCTCCAGCACGCACTGGGCCTGGCGGACCAAGCGCCGCCGGCGCGGAAACGGCTGAGCTGTCCGCAGCATGGGCGCACAAGCGCTTAGCGCTGGATGGCGCAATGAATGGGCGAATCTCCCCTCACCCTGTCCCTCTCCCACGCAAGCTCGCCTTGGCGAGCTTGCTACTCAAAGGTGTCCATATCCGCAAGCGGATATGATGGGAGAGGGAACGCCTTCTCGACGGGCGCAGCCGGACCCCCTCTCCCATGGGGGTTGGGGTGAGGGGAGATTCGCTCCGTTCATTGCGCCATCCTGCACGATACCTGCGCCAGCCTTCGCTTCCAGTTTGCCGCTCCCGGAACAGCATCGCCCCGCCCGAATACTGCCACTTTAGGTTGTAATCATTATAAAACTGGAAGCGATGTTTTGCCTCTTGTTATCCAATGAGTTTGCCGCTCGTATCGCGAGCGGGACCGCGGACGGGACGTACGATGGGTCGCAGGGTACTCGATGTTTTCTTAAGCTCGACCGCGATGGACCTGAAGGACTATCGCGGGGCGGTGTACGCGGAACTGACGCGCACGAGCCTTTTCCACGCTGTGCGCCAGGAGGATTTCGGCGCGCGGAACGCCGGCGCCGTTGCGTTCTGCCGCGACGAGGTACGGAAAGCCGACCTCTTCATCGGGCTGATTGGGCTCAGGCGCGGCTGGGAGCCGGAAGGCGATAGCGAAATGCGCTCCATCACCGAAATGGAGCTTGGTTGGGCACGCGATGCCGGCCGGCCGCGCTATCTCTGGGTTGCGCCGGACAATTTTCCCGTGCCTGGCGATATGTGGGAAAGCGACGAGTTACGGGAGCGCCAGATGGCGTTCCGCAAGCGCGTGATGGCCGGCGGCGAGATCATCGTTTCGCGGGAAGGCTTTGACACGCCGGAACTACTCGCCGCCGAGATCGCAAGGCAGCTCCTGATGCTGGTGGCAAAAACCAGCCGCGCCGCCATCAAGGCCGTAGGCTGCCATGCGCACATCATACGTTCCAGGCGCCAAAGCTTGGCTGAACTGGAAGCGAAGTGGAGAAACCACGCTCAGAAGCATGAGGCGGGGGCCAGGCGCAGCGCCAGGATTAGCGCCGCCTATTGGTGCCGCATTGGCGCGCTGGCCTTCCTGCATGACACAGGGAAGGCGCTTTCGGCCTATCGGAAAGCCGTGAGTCTCGATGAAGAGAACCCGGATGGCTGGCGCTTTCTCGGCGAGCTTTGCTGCCGCGTTGGCGACCGGCATGCCGCGCGGAACGCTTTCGAACGCCTTCTGAAGCTTGGCTTGACCTTGCGTGCGCCACAAATCCAGGTCATTGCGCATCTTTGCCTCTCGCGGCTGGAAAGCCCGCGCGGCAACTTGGGCAATGCGCAGCAGGCGGCCTCGGAGGCGCTGCGGATCGCGAAGGCGGCGAACTGGCGAGAGGGCATGGCCAGGGCATCGCGCGGCCTTGCCCACATAGCTTTCGCCAGAGGCGAATTCGGCCGCGCCCAAGAATTGCGCATGCAGGCGCTCTCCCTCGAAAATGAGCCGGGTGTCAGGGAAGTCAGGGCTGCCAAGTTTTGCAGCCTTGGCGCCACCTATGAGGAACGCGGCGATTTAAGCCGCGCGGAGCAAATGCTGCTCAACGCGATCAAGCTTTATGGCGAGCCTGGTGCGCGCGGGGAAGGGCTGGCCGATGCTCACGCCCGGCTGGGCGTCATCCTGGAGAAGCGGAGCGATCTCCGGCGCGCGCAGAAGATGCAGATCAAGGCGCTTACGCTCTACACGGAGCTGGGCAAGAAAAGGGAGATGGCCGAAGCCTATCGCAATCTTGGCGCCATCTTCGAACGCCAGGGCAGGCTCGACCGCGCAAGGGAGATGCAGCGCCGGGCGCGCGAGCTTGAAGCGCTGAGGCTCGAAGACGCGGGCAGGGAGCCGGGCTTCGTCGAAAGAGCGGTCGCGGCCTCCGGCGAGTAATGTAGCCCGCGGGCAAGTTCGCGGACGTGTTACGGCCAAGTGGGGGCCGGCTCAATCGGCGTATTTCACCGAGCAGCCGTAGGGGCGCGTGACGGCCTCCGTCACCGGCTTGCCGGCCGCCATTTCGTTGAGCGCGGCGCGCACGTAGTTCCTCGCGCCCGAAACGCTGGCCGGTTCCGTGTCCGCCTTGTCGTCGATGCCGCCCATATAGACGAGCGTGCCTTCCGCGTTCACGATGAACATATGCGGCGTGGTGCGCGCGTCGTAGAGGTGGCCAATCGCGCCGCTGGGATCGAGCAGCACCGCCGCGGGTGCCGCGCCGCGCGACTTCGTCAGCCCGTTCGCGCCCGCGCCGTCAACATGGCCCTGCTTGCCAGGGGCGGAGGAGACAACCGTAAGCCAGACGACGCCTTTTGCGGCCGCGTCCCATTGCAAGCTCTGCATATTGCCCGAGCTGTAGTGCTTTTTCACATAAGGGCAGCCGTCGTTCGTCCATTCGAGCACAACGGTCTTGCCCCGGAAATCGCTGAGCTTCACCGTCTTGCCGTTCGAGTCCACGGCGGAAAAGTCCGGCGCGGGCTTGCCCGCTTCGGACGCGGCATGGGTGGTTGCGGTCATGAGAACTCCTGCAATCAGGGCTGCGGCGAATCTCAACAACGTCTAGGCTCCCTTGTTCAATGCGGGGTTAAGAAGCGCCGCCTGAGTCTTGATCTCATCCAGCACCAGGCTTTCCGTCAAAATCTGGGGCAAAACGCGAGGGCTCGCGCCATGCCCAGGGTAGAACAGATAGAGGGGTACGCCCGCGCGGCCGAAATGCTCCAGAAGTGCCGTGATCTCGGGATTGGCCTTGGTCCAGTCTCCCTTAAGATAGGCGATCCCGCCCGCCTGGAAGGCCCGCGCCACCTCGCCCGACCGGAGCGCCATACGCTCGTTCACCTTGCAGGTGATGCACCACGCTGCGGTGAGGTTCACGAACACGGGCCGCCCCTGCGCCTTCAACTCGTCGAGGCGTGCCTGGGTGAACGGCTCCTCTTTCAGCACGGAAGCCTCCGCGCCCGGAGCGGCATTCTCCGTATGCGCCGTCATGGCGATCATGAGGCCAAGTGCGACGGCAGCGGCGCCCAGTGCCGGTGCCACCAGCTTGACCGGCAAGGACGCGTTCGCGGTTTTGCCCGCGAGCCAAGCCGCGAAGCCAACGCCGACGGTGCCCAAGGCGGCAGCCATCACACCATCGCTGCCCGTCTGGATGCTCAGCACCCAGACCAGCCAGGCGGCGGTCGCGTAAAGCGGAAAGGCCAGCACCTGCTTCAGCGTCTCCATCCAGGCGCCGGGCCTGGGCAGGATCTTTTGCATGGCGGGGCTGAAGCTCAGCGCAACCACTGGCGCGGCGAAGCCAAGGCCCAAGGCCAGCATCACCGCCACCAGGACGGCGATGGTTTGTGTCATGGCAAAGCCGATGGCCGCCCCCATGAAGGGCGCGGTGCAAGGCGTCGCCGCGATCGCGGCCAGCACGCCGGTGAAGAAATAGCCCGTATTTCCCGGCTTCCGCGAAAGACTATCGCCCGCCGACATCAGCCCGCCGCCAAAGCTGACGGCTCCGGAAAGGCTAAGCCCCATCAGGAAGAACAAAAGCGCCAGCGCCAGCACGAAGGCCGGCGATTGGAACTGAAAGCCCCAGCCCAGCGCCGCCGAGCCCTGCCGCAACACGGCTATGACGACCGCCAGCACCGCGAAGCTCGCCAGCACACCGCCAAGATAGGCGATGCCTTGCTGCCTGTGCCCGCCGTCCGCTGCCTTCGCAAAGCCCAGCGCCTTGAGCGCCAGCACAGGAAACACGCAGGGCATCAGATTCAGGATGAGGCCGCCCAGGAAGGCAAAAAACACCGCGATGCCGGCACTGCCCGAAACGGCGCCCGAAGCAGCGGCACGGCCGCCCGAATTCACCTGACCGGCCCCATCGGTGTGATCGAAAAGGCCGCCGGCACTTGGCGAATCCGGCCCGCGTGCCGCCGAAACCGTGTAGCCCGTGCGCGCGCCCTCGCCGCTGCCCTTGGTCAGCACGAGCACGCCTTCGAGCGTGGCCGGCGTCTCCTTCGTATCGCCCTGCTGCAAATCGAGGATCAACTCGCCGCCCGCGATTTTCTTGGGCTGAGCGGCGGGATTGGAAACCGAGCCCCAGGTCAGCGGGTAGAAGCGCACCTCGGTCACGCCATCGAACAGCCCCGGCTCCGCCGTCACCGTAAGCCGCAGCGCGCCCTTGGCCGCGTTGACCGCATAGCCGGCCGTACCCGGCAGCGGCTTGGCGAGCGCGGCCCTGGCTTTCGCGATTACCCCAGCGGAATCGGAAGGCGCGGCCTCGCCGGCAACCGGCAGCGTCAGTTCGGCATGCCCATTCTCGGGCACGCAAATGTCCTTGCAGACGAGATAAGACACCTTCGCCGCGAGCGTTATGCTACCCGTGGCACCGGCCGGTACCTCGATCTCCGTCAGCAGCAGCACCTCATCGTCATAGCCATATTCGACGAGCGGGCCGACCGGGATCACATGCGGCAGCGGCCAAAGGATCGGCCCAGCCTTGGCGCCATCGGGCAAGGTCCATTCGATGGAGGTTGGCTCGCCCGAATCGCCTGGATTGGCCCAATAGGTGTGCCAGCCGGGCTCCATGCGCTCGCGCACCGCGAGCGTGAGCGTCTTGCCCGGCACCGCGGCGGACGTTGCGGCGATCAGATCGACCGCGACATGACGGTGAGGCGGCTGGCTCGCGGCCATGACATCTCCAAAACAGAGGGTGCCCAGCATCGCCCCCAAGGCGGACCTAATCAGACAATTTGCCATCGAGGCTCAGCTCTCCCATCCGACATGCCAAATCCGGTTGAATACGCCGCAACCGTCGTCCCGTGCGCGCCGCGGACACGGGATCGTAACAGGCGCCTGCATCCGCAACGATCCCGGATAACGCCTTTGGCGTGTCCGGGATGATGCGGTTCCGAGCAGCGTCTCATCGAAGGCCTCCTGTCCGCTCAGATAGGCTTGCCCACCGCACATTATCAAGTGTGCCATAATAAGCCCTTACGTGCGATTTGTGCCAAAGGTGTTGAAACATATAGGCTTTCGCTTTTTCATTCGCGCCTTGGAGCCCCATTGCGTCGTAGCCCAGCCACAGGCGGCAGGCATTTTTGGGCGTATGCGAACGCCCGCCTTATATTCGCCCCGAAAGGCACCAAAACGCTCAAGTACGAGGCTCGGGCAAGCAAAATTTTATATCCAGTCCTTATGATCCACGTGCAGTGCGGTCCGCTGGAAGCAATTTGTCTTGTACCGAGGGACCACATTCGCGGTGCAACGGCACAGTTTTCAGGAGTAGGGGATGGACCGTCGCACTTGGCTAAAACTTGCCGCTTCCACCGCGGTCACGGCCGCCTTTCCCGTTCCGGCATTCTCTCAAGGGAATCCGCCGCCTGCGCCATTCTCCGAGGACTGGCTCGACGGCTTTGCCCGCGAGCTTGGGGACAGGCCCTATAAGCCGTTCGAGAAGCGCGTCGATCCGGCCCTGGCGAACCTGCCTTTCGACCAATACAACAGCGCCATCCTCTTCAAGGAGGATCAAGGGATTTGGCGCCCCGACGGGGTGCCGTTCTGGATCGAGCCGCGCCACACCGCCGGCCCCTATTACTCATATCCCATCAACCTGTTCACGGTGGAAGGGGCGCAGGCTTTCAAAATCCCTTACTCCGCCGACGCCTTCGAGTTCAAAGCGCCCGCCAGCCGGCCGCAAACGCCCGCGCAATCCGATTTTGCCGGCTTCCGGGCCTTCGGCCAGCTCGAAAGGCCTAACGTTTTCAAGGAATTCCTGAGCTTCCTCGGCGGCACGAACTTCCATGCCATCGGCTCGGGGCAGGTTCCCGGCGTTTCGGCACGTGCCTTCGCCATCAACACCGGCCAAGCCGGCGGCGAGGATTTTCCGCTGTTCCGCAGCTTCTGGCTCCAGAAGCCCAAACCAACCGAGAATTCGTTCACGATTTACAGCCTGTTCGACAGCCAGAATGCAGCGGGCTGGCTCAAATTTGTCGTAACGCCCGGCTGGAGCACGGTCATCGACACGGAGGCGGCCATCTACCCAAGGCGCCGCATCCCCTATGCCGGCATCGCGCCCATCGCCAGCCGCTTCTTTTTCGGGCCGGGCACCCCGCCCAAACGGCGCGATTACCGGCCCCGCGCGCACGATTCCGAGGCGCTCTACATCGTCAACGGCGCCGGCGAGCAGATTTGGCGCCCCTTGCTTAATCCCGAACGGCTGCAATTCTCGATCTTCGTCGACAAAAAGCCGAAGGGCTTCGGCTTGGTCCAGAAGGAGCGCTATTTCGCGAGCTATCAGGACGCCGACGAGCAATACGAGAAGAAGCCGACCCTCTGGATCGAGCCGCTCGACGGCAACATCTGGAACGAAGGCTCGATCGACTTGATCGAATTGCCCGCCTCGGAAGAAAAAAACGAAAACATCGTCTGCTTCTGGCGGCCCAAGGACGGCCTCGGCCCAGGCATCGGCCACCGCTTCCGCTATCGCATGCACTGGTGCTGGAACCCGCCGCTGGAGAACAAGCAGGCGGTGGTGACGCAAACCCGCGTGGGCGAGGCGAAATCGGGCGAAAACGCCTTCATCGTCGACTTCTACACTGGCGACGGCTGCCCGGCCTGCGGCGGTGCGCCGCTCGCGCCGGTGGTGACTGCCTCAGCCGGCGAGGTCCGCAATATCAGGCTCGCACCTTTGCAGGCCATGGGTGGAACGCAGCGCCTGAAGTTCGATTTCGTCCCCTCGGGCAGCGACCCAATCGACCTGCGCGCGCAGCTTACGGCGAACGGCAAGCCGGTTTCCGACACCTGGATCTTCCGATGGGGGCGCTGATCTCAAGCAGCGGGACGGGGGCGCCTCGAAAAGAGCACAATTTCGCCGCTCCCCAAGCGCGGCCACGTCCCGCCTCTGGCCAAAGCCTTGATCTATCCCATGTTCTGAGTGCACTCGAACCGAGGCGAAGTTGAAGATCATGGACCGGCGAGCCGTTTTAAAACTTGGTGCAGGCTTTTCAGCCGCCGCTTTGCTGGCGCGGCAGGCACTTGCCGCAGACAGCGCGGCAGCGTCCGAAGCGGCCCCCCTGAACAAGCTGCCGCTTGCCGCAAGCACGCCGTTCGCGGAAGACACCGTGATCGAGCTGGCGCGCCAGCTTGCGAAATCGCCTTACCGGCCGCCCGAAAATACGCTCCCGCAAAGCTACAAGAACCTCGATTACGACCGCTATCGCGCGATCCGGTTCAACAAGAACCTGGCGCTTTGGAACGGCGGCAACCTAGGCTACACGGCGGAGTTGTTTAGCGCCGGCTACATCTACCAGACCCCGGTGCGGATTTTCGTGGTCGAGGGCAGCCAGGCAGCGGAGATCGGCTACGATCCGGACATTTTCACCTACGGCCCCGAAGTCAGCCGCCCGCCGGACGGTTCGCACCCTGGCTTCTCGGGCCTGCGCATCCATACGCCAATCGACAAAGCCAGTATCATGGACGAGTTCGCGGTGTTCCAGGGCGCGAGCTACTTCCGCGCCAAGGCGGCCGGGCAGGGCTACGGCATGTCGGGCCGCGGGCTTGCGATCGACACTGCACAGCCGCCAGCGGACGAATTCCCGATTTTCCGGAGCTTCTGGCTCGTCAAGCCCGAGCCTGGCTCCCGGACGGTGACGGTTTTCGCACTACTCGATAGCGTTAGTGTCGCTGGAGCCTACAAATTCGTAATCTCTGCCGGCTCTACTACAATCATGGATATCGAGTGCACGCTGTTTCCGCGCGCCGCGATGCCCTATGCGGGGATCGCACCGCTGACGAGTATGTTCTACTTCGCGCCCGGCAACAGCTACCGCGCGGACGAAGCGCGGCTACGCGTCCACGATTCGGACGGCCTCGCAATGGTGAATGGGAAGGGCGAACACCTGTGGCGCCCGCTGATCAACCCCACGCGGGTTCAGTATTCCGCGTTCGCGGACGGCAATGTGAAGGGCTTCGGCCTTGTGCAGCGCGAGCGCCGGGCAGACCATTACCAGGATATCGACGCCCTCTACGAAGCGCGCCCCAGTGTCTGGGTGGAGCCCAAGGAAGGCTTTGGCGAAGGGGCCGTCGAACTCGTGGAATTGCCAACGAAAACTGAATACTTCGATAACATCGTAGCGTTCTGGCGCCCCCGTGAACCGCTTCAACCTGGGACCGCCTACACTTACCGCTACCGCCTGAACTGGTGCGACGAACCACCGGCGGCGCCCGATCTTGCGATGGTAACGCAGACTCTTGTTGGCGCTTCCACCCGCCTGGAGGGAGCCCGGCTTTTTTACATAGATTTTGCCGGCACCGAACGGCTCAATCTTTGTGATGAAGCGACCATATGCCCCAATAATGTCTTGGAACTCACATCGAGTGCAGGTAAGTTCGAGAACATTGCAATTCGCCGGAACCAGATAGCTGGAGGGCACCGGGTTAGTTTCGACTACCAACCCGCGCCAGGCGTACTCCAGGCCGATTTGCGTTGCGTGCTCGCGCCCGGCGGAAAGCAACTTTCCGAAGTGTGGCTTTTCCGTTGGGCTGCGTGAGGTCAGGTCAGGATGCACGATACTTTTCACGCCATCGAAACCCCTCCGATTCCAGCATCGCGGGCGCAGTCGGTTTTCGCGCCGCAAAGCCTTGAAAAATTCGACCGCGCCACGCGCAGGCAAGCGCGCCCCGACCGGCAAGCGCCCTGGCGGCGCGGCATTGTGTTCGGCGGCGCGCTCGGCATTACCGCCTATCTCGTCCGCGAACTCTATCTCGTCTTGAGCGTCGGCAGCATAGCGGGCCTGGAAGTGGCCCTCATGCTCCTGTTCACCGTCAACATTTTCTGGCTCGCGCTCTCCTTCATGACCGCGCTCGCGGGCTTTCTGGTCATTGCGTTCCGGCTCAGGCGTTCGCTCGTCCGCTCGAAGGACTACGACATAAACGCGCCGCTTTCGGGTAAGACCGCGATCATCATCTGCACCTACAACGAGGGGCCTGCCCGCATATTCGCGCTAGCCGTGGCTACGATGCACTCGATTGCCAAGCTGGGAAAGCTGGAGCACTTCGACGTTTTCATCCTGAGCGACACGACCAACCCGGACATTTGGGTGCACGAAGAGGCGGCGTTCCAGGCCGTGCGCGAGCAAGAGGAGCTGGGCTCACGCATTTTTTACCGCCGCCGGTCGTCGAACGCTGGCAAGAAGGCCGGCAACGTCGCCGACTGGTGCCGCCGCTGGGGCGCCAGTTACGAATATATGCTGGTCCTCGACGCGGACAGCCTGATGACCGGCGAATCCGTGGTCAAGCTNNGCCGGCCGCCTTTACGGCCCGATGCTGGCGACCGGGCTTTCGTTCTGGCACCGGGGCACCAGCAATTTCTGGGGGCACAACGCCATCATCCGGACCCGCGCCTTCATCGAGAGCGCAGGGCTCCCCGTGCTGCCCGGCAAGCCGCCTTTCGGCGGGCAAATCCTGAGCCACGACTTCGTGGAAGCAGCGCTCCTCAACCGCGCCGGCTGGCGGGTTTGCATGGTGCCCGACCTGGTGGGTTCCTACGAGGAAATTCCGCCGAGCCTCATCGACTTCGCGGTGCGGGACCGGCGCTGGGCGCAGGGCAATCTCCAGCATTCGCGCGTGCTGTTCGCGAGCGGGCTGCATTGGGTCAGCCGGGTGCACATGGCCATGGGCATCATGGCCTACGTCTCGGCGCTGTTCTGGCTGCTGTTCCTCTTCTTCGCGCTCGCGCTGACGTTCCAGTCGATCTACACCGTGCCGAATTACTTCTCGGACAGCTTCCCGCTCTTCCCCGTCTGGCCCGCGCAAGACAGCGAGCGCTCCCTGAAGCTCCTGCTGCTCACGCTCGGCATCCTGCTGCTGCCCAAGCTCTTCGCCTATTTGCTGGCCATCGGGAACGCGAAGCAGCGGCGCGGCTTTGGCGGGCCTGTGCTGCTGCTGGCGGGTGTGCTTATAGAGACGATCCTCTCGTCGCTCTTCGCGCACATTATGATGCTGCTGCAATCCTCGGCGGTCGCCAATGTGTTCCGGGGACAGGATAGCGGCTGGAACCCGCAGCGCAGGGGCGACGGCTCCTTGCCAGTGGCCGAGATCATGCAGTTTCACTGGAAGCACATGGTAATTGGCCTATGTCTAGGCGTGCTCACCTTCCAGGCTTCGTTCATTCTCTTTCTCTGGATGCTGCCAGCCACTTTGGGTCTGTTTTTTTCCGGCCCGCTGTCGGCTTGGTCGGCCCAAAGGCAGGCCGGCGAAATCTTCCGCCGGCTGGGTCTCCTGCAAATAGCGGAAGAAAACACGCCGCCCGCGATTGCGGGTGAGGTCACCGAGGTTCAATCGGCGCTTGAGGAAACCGTTCTGGAGCAGGAAGCGATCACGCAACTGGCCTCGAACAGCAAGCTGCGCAAGCTGCACCGCCAACTCCTGCAAACGCAGCCAGTTTCGCTCGAATCCCGCATCTCTCCCAATTTGGCGGTCGGCCGCGCCAAGCTCGACGTTTCCTCAAGTTTAAGTGAATTGCTGAATTTGCTGAAACCCGGCGAGAAAGCAGCCCTGCTTTCCGACCCTGAAAGTTTGTTGCGCCTGGAAGCTCTAATTCCTGCCGAAATTTCGCCGGAAACACCGCATCACTCTTCACTACAGCCGTTAGAGCAAACGCCGTAGTTCCCCCCCTTTGTATAGGAAACGCCATGTCACCCATTAAGGCCATGCCGCTTCTCCTGACCGTCTTGATACCTTTCGGTATGACGGCAGGGGTGGCGCTAGCCGCTGAAGCGCCGGTTATCGCCAAAGCGCCGCTTATCTTTGCGGAGTACGATCCGAAGAAAGACGAGCACAAGCAACAACAGCAGCCCGCTTCCAAGCCACAGCCGCCGCACCCGCAAGCTCCACAGGCCCCTCACCCGCAACCGCCGCAGCCGCACGTTTCCGCGCCGCCACAGCCGCACGTCTCCGCGCCGCCGCAACCTCACGTCTCGGCACCGCCACCGAGCCAGCAATTCCAGCGCAACCAGGGCACCTCACCTGACGCAGCCAAGCTGCACGCTCCAAGCACCTTACCGGGTGCGGCCAAGCCCCAAGGTCCGAGCACCTCGCCGGATGCCGCTAAGCTGCACGGCACAGGCGCCCCAGCGGATGCCGCCAAGCTGCACGGCACAGGCGCCCCGGCGGATGCCGCCAAGCTCCATGGCACAGGCGCTCCGGCGGATGCGGCCAAGCTGCACGGCACAGGCGCTCC
>PMBZ01000169.1 GCA_003153975.1 Hyphomicrobiales bacterium | reverse complement strand
ACAGGCGCTCCGGCGGATGCAGCCAAGCTGCACGGCACAGGCGCTCCAGCGGATGCCGTCAAGCTCCATGGCACGGGAACCTCGCCAGATGCGGCCAAGTTGCAGCAGGCGAACCGGCAAAACACGATTCCTCGCCACGAGCTTTCCGCAGAGGAAAAGCACGCGAAGTCCGAGCGCGACGCCCATGCCGCGGATCGCACACGGCTGATCGAACAACAGAAGGTAATGGCCACGCATGAGAAGAGCCCGGCGGCGGTCAACGAGCGCCTGCGGGTTCAAAACGAGCGGCTGCACGTGATTGCCAGCCAGCGCCAGCAAAGCGTGGACGCACACGGACAGACCATTATCAAGGAGCCGGGCAACCGCACGATCGTGCAGGTGGGCGGCCACGCCTTCATCCAGCACGACGAGACGGCGCATTTCCACGCCTTCGGCGGCGTCCCGCAGACCCGCCAAGGCCACAACGGCAATTCGATTTCGACGATCGTCAGGCCCGATGGCGTCCGGCTTGAGATCGAGGTCGACGGCCACGGCCGGCCGCTTCGCCGCGTGCGCTACCTGCCCGATGGCCGGCGCTTCGTGCTGTTCGAGAACCGTGCGCTGGCGATTGGCGCCGCGCTGGCTGTCGGTGCGCTCATTATCAGCTTGCCGCCGGTTGAAATGGATATTCCGCAGGAGCAGTACATCGTCGATGCCGACTCCGCTAGCGAGGACGACATCTACAGCGCCCTGCAAGCCGGCCCTGTGGGCGTGCTCGACCGCGGCTACTCGCTGGAAGAGGTTCTTGCGAGCGTGAGCCTGCGCCAGCGTATGCGCAGCATCAACATCGACTCGATCAACTTCGACTTCGGTTCGGCGGATGTGCCGCAGGATCAGGCCGAGATGCTCGAATCTGTCGCCGCGGTCGTCCGGGATATGATTAACCGGAATCCGGGCGAGGTCTTCCTCGTGGAAGGGCACACCGACGCCATCGGCTCGGAGGTCGACAATCTGAGCTTGTCCGACCGGCGCGCGGAGGCCATAGCCGGCGTCCTCGCGCAGCAATTCAACATCCCGCGCGAGAACCTCGTCACGCAAGGCTATGGCAAGCAGTTCCTGCTGGTCCCGACATCCGAGCCGGAACGCCGGAACCGCCGGGTGGTTATCAGGCGCGTCACGCCGCTGCTTCAATCGGATGGGCAGTATAGCGCGGCCGATGGGCCGGCGGACAGGTAGTCCCGGAAAGCTTGACAAGGAAACATCGGAAAGCGGGCTTCTAGCCCGCTTTTTCTTTGGTGCGCCAAGCATGGCGCGTAGCGCCTCATATAACGATCAGGGGTAATGCCCTTAGTCCATGACTCCAGGGACGCAACACAAACCGCCCTCTTCTCATACTTCGCGCGCTTTGACGATGGTCAATGGAGCCGGCGGCCTTCTGCCCCATGCTGTCCTCGCCCGCATTTCGCAATTGGAGGCTGGCCATGGACAAATCGCACCCTGCACATCAGGACGCCCGCCCTGCCGGAAGCGAAGACATCCGGCGTCTTTTCCGGCATATCGACGACCACACCGTGGTGGCGGTTCTGTCGCTGAAACCCACCATGGCTCAACTGGAGGAGACGGTTGCAAGGGCGTCCGGCGCTGGCGACATGTTTGCCGGGCTTGGGCCGGAGCACGGCGTTGTGGCGCGCATCCTTGAACTGACCAAGGAGTTGGACGAGGTGGAAGACCCTCGCGAATAGCCCTGGGAGGCGCGCGGCCATGCAGGACCTGCCCCTCTCCAAGGTCTATCGGCTCCTTGAACCCGGCCCCGTCGTGCTTCTCACCACGGCGCAAATGGGCCGGGCGAATGTCATGACTATGTCGTGGCATATGATGGTGGAGTTTACGCCGCCGCTCGTGGCCTGCGTTGTAAGCAGCGCCAACTACAGCTTTGCCGCCCTCAAAGCGAGCGGGGAATGCGTGATCGCGATCCCGGACGTGGAGTTGGCTCCAACCGTGGTGAGGGTTGGTAACTCCTCCGGGCGCGATACGGACAAGTTCGAGGCGTCCGGACTGACCGCCATGCGCGCCGCGCTCGTTTCGCCGCCGCTGATCGCCGAGTGCTTCGCCAACCTCGAATGCCGCGTCGCCGACACGCGGCTCGTTAACAAATACAACCTGTTCGTTCTTGAAGTTTTGAAAGCCTGGAAAGCCCCCGCGAAACGAGCCCCGAAGACGATCCATCATCAGGGCTACGGCCGGTTCGCGGTAGACGGAGAGATCATCGAGATCCCCTCGGAAAAGCCCTAAGCGCCGTGAGCTACCCAATACCGAAGCCGCTCGATTGCTTTCGCCATCGTCACCGCGAGGCGGCTTGATCTGTGTGCGCCAAAGAGGTGTAATACCAAGTCCGCTCGATCGCTTCCTGGCCGTCATAGCGAGCGAAGCGAAGCAATCCAGTTAAGTCACGGATGTGTCTCCTGGATCGCCACGGCGGCTTTGCCGCCTCGCGATGACGGCGGCGGAAGCGTTCCATCGGATTCAGTGTAACGGCGGCGCGGGACCGGGAAACCGGCTGCGCCTTTATCCTTTGTACGCGGTGTTTCCGGAGACATCCATTGCCACGCATCATCCTCTCGGTTCTCGCCGCATCGCTGCTGATATTCGCCGCCGCCAACGTTATGGACCCGTATATGGTCCCGGTGCGCTCGTGGTTGGCGGGCGGGATCGCCGTTGCATCGGTGCTCGGGCTGGCGTTCACCGCCGGCAGCCGATGGCGTTGGCGAGCGGCACGATGGGCGATCCTGGCGCTGTGGTGCGCGGTTCCGGCTACGCTGGCCGCCGCTGAGGCGGTGTTCTACTGGCGCAAACACATGGTGCTGGCAGAAAAGGGACCAGCGGTGCGAGCGCTCGGGCGGCATTTCATAGTGGGTTACACCAGCATCGGCGAAGTCGAGATACTGGCCGCCAGGGGCTTCATCGGCGGCGTTTTCGTGACCCAGCATAATGCACACGGCAAAACGCCGGCGCAGTTGCGCGCCGAAATCGACAGGCTTCAGAGTGCCCGCAAGGCGAACGATCTGCCGCCGCTGATCGTCGCAACCGATCAGGAAGGCGGCTACGTCTCGCGCCTATCGCCACCGCTTGAGCGGCGGCCGTTGCTGGCCACCATCGCCAATCTGCCCGCCGGGGAGCGCGAGGCCGCGGCGCATGCCTACGGGCTGGCGCAGGGCCACGAACTGGCCGCCGCCGGTATAACGGTGAATTTCGCCCCTGTGCTCGATCTGCGCCCGAGCCTTGGCCCCAGCCTCCTCGACCGTAACAGCCAGATCTGGCGCCGCGCCATTTCCGCCGATGCGAAGGAGGTTGCCGAGGTAGGGCTTGGCTACGTCCACGGTTTGCAGGAAGCCGGTGTGACGCCAACACTGAAGCATTTTCCGGGTCTTGGCCGTACCGCCAACGATACCCATCATTTCCGTACCGGCATCGGCGCCACCAGGGAGGAACTGGAGGCAACCGATTGGGCGCCTTTCCGGGAGGTGCTGGCGGGATCGCGGCCCATGCTGATGATCGGCCACGTAACGCTGACCGCCATCGATTCCGGGCATCCGGCCTCCCATTCGCGCGCACTGATCGACGGCATCGTGCGGCGGCAATGGGGTTTCCAAGGCGTAATCGTCACCGACGACGTGCTGATGTCGCCGATCTATCAATATGGCTTGTGCGAGGCACTTACCGAGGGCTTCAATGCCGGGATCGACATCGCGCTGGTGGCCTATGACATGCAGCAATTCTACCGGGTGATGCGCTGCGCATTGAATGCGCACAAATCGGGGTTGCTGGATGCCGCGCGCTTGGCGGAAAGCGACCGGCGCCTTTCGGCACTTACGCCATCGCCGCAATGACGGCATCGAAGCGATCTGACCCCGCAACGTAAAGCCTTAAGATTCGACGTGAAATAAGCGCGTCAGCCCGTTCTCCGCAGCAGTTGCGAAGGATGAAATGGTGCGGGATTTTTTGTTCGTCCTCCAAGCGCGGAAAGGGGCGCAACCGAGATATGTCCTTTTGCAATGCGGCGAACGGACAAAAAGACAAGCGAGATGGCGGGGCTATTTCACGTCGAGGCCTTAGCTGGCGATATACTGCCCGCCGTTCACGGTCAGCGTCGAGCCGGTGATGAAGGCCGCGTCGTCGCTCGCCAGGAACGCAACGCATTTCGCAATCTCCTCGGCCTTGCCCAAGCGGCCCACCGGGATCTGGCTGACGATGCTTTCGAGAACCTTCTCCGGTACCGCCGCCACCATCTCTGTGTCGATGTATCCAGGCGCTATGCAGTTGACCGTTATGCCCTTCTTGGCGTTCTCTTGCGCGAGCGCCTTGGTGAAGCCGATCACGCCGGCCTTGGCGGCCGAGTAGTTCACCTGTCCCATCTGGCCCTTCTGGCCGTTGATCGACGAGATGTTGACGATCCGGCCGCAATTGCGGTCGCGCATGCCATTGATAACCGGGCGCACCATGTTGAACATGCTGTCGAGATCGACCCGCATCACCTCGAACCATTGCTCGGGCGTCATGCGGTGCAGCATCGCGTCGCGCGTAATGCCCGCATTGTTGACGATCACGGAGACCGGCCCAAGTTGCGCCTCGACCTGGCGGAGCCCTTCCACGCAGGCCTCGTAGTTGCCCACGTCCCATCTGAACACCGGGATGCCGGTTTCCGCTTGAAACCTGTGAGCGGCTTCCTCGTTGCCGGCATAGTTCGCCGCAACCCTGAAGCCGCGCTTCTTAAGCTCCACGGAAATGGCATTGCCGATCCCGCGCGTTCCGCCTGTTACCACAGCAACCCTGGACATGGTCTCTCCAATTCAGGTCCAATGGCATTCATGCCATTGCGTATTAAGTGTTGTCGCGAATTGAGCGCAAAACTGGAGGCAGCTTGCTTAAGAGGCAAACCTCAAGGGCTGCCAGCGCTCCAGCTTTCGAACATACCGAGCAGCGCGTGCGCGGTGCTTACGTCGGCCAGGGTCAGGTCCGGCTCGACGGCCAGATGCTGGATCGAGCCGTCTATCGCCCACATCGCATACCGCTTCGAGCGCTCGCCCAATCCAAAGGGCCGGCCATCGAAGACGAGCCCCAAGCCCCTGGCAAAATCGCCATTCCCATCGGCGGGAAAGAGCATGCCCGGAGGCGCGCGAAGCGCTGTCCGCCAGGCATCCATCACATACGCATCGTTCACCGAGGTACATGCCACGACATCGACGCCCCCCGCCTTGAGCGTCTCAAACTCCTCGACGATTGCTGGCAAATGAAGGTGGTGGCAGGTGGGGATGAACGCGCCCGCGACTCCGAAAAGGGCCACCCGGCGCTGCGAAAACAATTCCCGGCTGGTCAGAGAGACGGTTTTGCCGCTCTCCACGATCTGGAACGTTGCCGGTGGGATGGGGTTAAACGCCGGGGCCATTGCACTCTCTGTTTGTCTGCGCGCACAGATAGTGGGTCCCCGAAGCATGGGCTACAACCGGGGGGGCATTCCCAATTGGGTCTAAGCCTTAAGCCGCAGTCTGGACACTTTCGCTCAAAGACGTGTCGCGGGCCGTTCCCTCGCAAGAGCTTGTGAAAAAATTGGCTTTGGCGTTCAATACGCCCATAATTTGGGTCCGCAGCGTCGCCCCCCGCGAAAGCGGGGCCCCATGTAACCGCTTGTTCCAGCGGTAGAAATGGATTTCCGCTTTCGCGGGAATGACGATCTGCAAGCAGCCCTCAATCGAAACCGGGCTAAACGCGCTCGACGCACATGGCGATGCCCATGCCGC
>PMBZ01000258.1 GCA_003153975.1 Hyphomicrobiales bacterium | reverse complement strand
CCGGCGCTGTCGCCCTCGACCAGGAACACCTCGGATTTGCTGGGATCGCGCTCCTGGCAGTCGGCGAGCTTGCCGGGAAGGTTGGCGACATCGAGCACGCCCTTGCGCCGCGTCAGCTCGCGCGCTCTGCGGGCCGCTTCGCGTGCAGCCGCAGCTTCGGCAACCTTCAAAATAATGAGCTTGGCTTCGGCCGGATGCTCCTCGAACCATGTGGCAAGCGTGTCCGACATGATGTTTTCGACGGCGGGCCGCACCTCGGAGGAAACGAGCTTGTCCTTGGTCTGGCTTGAGAATTTCGGGTCGGCGATCTTCACCGACAGCACGCAGGTCAGCCCCTCGCGCGCGTCGTCGCCTGTGAGCTGCACCTTCTCCTTCTTGGCCACGCCGGTCGAGGTCGCGTAGGTGTTGGTCGTGCGCGTGAGCGCCGCGCGGAAGCCGGCAAGGTGCGTTCCGCCATCGCGCTGGGGGATGTTGTTGGTGAAACAGAAGACGCTCTCGTGATAGCCGTCGTTCCACCACAGCGCGGCTTCGACAGCCACGCCTTCGCGCTCCGTCTTGATGAAGATCGGCTCAGGGAACAGCGGCGTGCGCGCCCGGTCGAGATATTGGACAAAGGCCTTGAGGCCGCCCTCGTACTTGAACTCGCTCTTGACCGGCTCGACGCCGCGCAAGTCCGAAAGCACGATGTAAACGCCGGAATTCAGGAAGGCCAACTCGCGCAGCCGGTGCTCAAGCGTCCCGTAGTCGAAATCGACCATGGTGAAGGTGGCGGGGCTCGGCGTGAACGTTACGCGCGTTCCCTTCTTGCCCGGAGCGTCGGCCACCAGTTTGAGCGGCGCCTCCGGCACGCCATCGGCGAAGGACATGAAATGTTCCTTGCCGTTGCGCCAGATGGTCAGCTCCAGCCGGGTCGAAAGCGCATTCACCACGGACACGCCCACGCCGTGCAGGCCGCCCGAGACCTTGTACGAGTTCTGGTCGAATTTGCCGCCCGCATGCAGCTGGGTCATGATGACCTCGGCGGCGGACACCCCCTCCTGCTGGTGGATCTCGGTCGGGATGCCGCGGCCGTTATCTTCCACCGTCACCGAGCCGTCGGCGTTGAGCGCCACGGAAACAACGTCCGCCCAGCCCGCGAGCGCCTCGTCGATGGCGTTGTCCACCACCTCGTAAACCATGTGGTGCAGGCCTGAGCCGTCATCGGTGTCGCCAATGTACATGCCCGGCCGCTTGCGCACCGCATCGAGGCCCTTCAAGACCTTGATGCTGTCCGCACCATAAGCTTCCTGTGCCGCCTCAATGCGCCCTGCTGCTTCCATGAACGGTGACCTAACTGAGCCGCGTCGAAGACCTGTGAATTTGGCTTTGCCCGATAAGATGTAGCACTGTGGTCTTACGCGAGTTGTATTTTAGTATATGGGGATTCTAACGGCGTTCCGCACCCTTTGCGCGGACAAAACCGTCATTAGACACAAGAAAAAGCGAGCTTCGTCAGGCGGTGGCACAAAGGAGCTAACGTTCATTCCTGCTGTCGAAACCTGTGCTTTGTTAAAGCAGGCAACGCCGGAAAAAGCAAGGCGCGGCGCAGGCTGGCGCCAAATGTTGCCTCCGCTCGCGGGCTTCGGCGATTTTTTGCAGAATGCGCTTTGCCGCTGCCATCGATACTTGCCCGTCCGGTCCGCCGGCCCGTTCCTTGAACATGGTCCATATTTAGGAATTCGAACCGGATTCCGCACCGTCCATGTGGGCAAAAGTCCCATCCGATACCCGAAAAAACTGCACCGCCGTGGCATCCTGGAGCGGGGCGAACATGGCGCTGTCCGTGCCTGTCATCCAGACTTGAGCATCAAGGCTCGCGATGGACGAAAACAGAGCCGTCCGGCGCTCCACATCGAGGTGCGCCGCGATCTCGTCCAGCAGGATCAGGGGGGCGATGCCGCCCGAGACCTCTCTTACGAGGCGGGCCTGAGCAAGTGCAAGGCCCACCAGCAGCGCCTTCTGCTCGCCAGTGGAACACATTTTGGCCGGCATGGCCTTGGGGCCGTGCATCACCTCAAGATCGCTCCGGTGCGGCCCCGCGAGCGTGCGCCCGGCGGCTTGGTCGCGCTCGCGGCCGTGGGCCAGGGAACTTGCGTAAGAGCGTTGCATCTCCTCCAGCGGTGTAGAACCCGCTTGCGCCTCAAGCTGCCCTTGCAGCGACAGCGCGGCCCAGGGGAAGGCCGAGTCCGGCGTCCGGACGCGCTCGGCCTCGATCCCGGCGGCCAGTGCCTCAATGGCGCGATGGCGCATGTGGGCCATTGCGGCGGCAGCCTCCGCCATCTGCACCTCGATGCCGTCGAGCAATTTCGGCGGGCTCATATCTTCGAGCGCCTTGTTGCGCTGGCGCATGGCGCGGTCGAACATGGCAGCGGCGCCGGCATAGGCGGGGTCGAGGCTCAACGTCAGGCGGTCGATGAAGCGGCGGCGCTCGCTGGCCGCGCCCGTGAACAGGCTGTCCATGGCGGGCGTCAGCCAGACCATGCGCACCCGCGCGAGCGCTCCGGAGCTTTTCGCGGGCGTGCCGCCGATCCTCACCACGCGGGGCGTGCGCACGCCCGGCACGCCGCCCGGCGGCACCTGCACGCCCGTGCCGATTTCGATTTCCTCCGCTCCGGCATGGACCCTGGCCGCGACCGCCCAGCCGCCCGCGCCGCCGCTGCGCGCAAGCTCGGAAAAGGGCAGCGAGCGCAAGCCGCGCCCGGCCGTCAAAAGCGAGATGGCTTCGAGGCAGTTGGTCTTGCCCGCGCCGTTCGCGCCGAACAGCACGGCAGGCGCCGGCGTGGAAATAAGCGTGGCGCTTCTATAGTTGCGGAAATCCGTCAGCGTCAGCTTGCCGATCCAGGTGCGGCCCGTCTCTCCGCTGCCCGCGCTTTGGGTTGAGTTCATGGTTCACGCCCGGCCTTTGGCGTTACCTCCAGAATGGCGATGGATGGCGCGATGAACAGAGGGTACAACCCCTCACCCCAACCCTCTCCCCATGGGAGAGGGAGTTCCGCCGTGCCCGTTGAGAAGGCGGCCCCTCTCCCATGGGGAGAGGGACAGGGTGAGGGGTTGTACCCTCGTTCATTGCGCCGAACCTTATCAAGCCTGCCCCTCGGTTTCGAAGATGGTGCTGGCGAGCGCATCCTCGGCGCGCTTGCCGGCCCAGACCACGAACTGGAACGCCTGGTAATAGCGCTCGCAGGTCTCAAGCCCGGCGTGGAGCAGCGCCTCGCATTGCCTGGCCGTCGGCTCCGCCCCATGCAGCATCAGCCCCTGCCGGTAAAGCAGCAACCCTTCGGACGACCACACATCGAAATGGCCGAGCCAAAGCTGCTCGTTGATGAGCACAAGCAGGCGGTAAATCTCGGCAATCTTGGTCTTCGGCACCTTGAAGTCGAAAGCACACGCCATGTGCAGGCTTTCCAGATCGTCGCGCCAGTTGAACGAAATATTGTAGTCGCACCAGTTCCCCGCCACGGAAACAGTCAACTCATCTTCACTCGAACGCTCGAAAACCCAGTCCTGCACGCATGCAATATGCTCCATAAGATCGACTGGGTGTGAAAGACGGTTAAAGTCCTGCCCCGCAGCAGTCATCATAATTTTCCCCTCATGAATGCCGCAGCAAAAGAATCGAACGGGCCCTCTAGCGGTTTGTGCCGCATCCGTTCGAGATCGCCGCATGGCTATTCAGTGCTGTGATCCGCAGGTTTTGCGCAATGTTTCCGCCACTTTCTCCACGGGGAAAACGGCTGGAGCGCAGCAATAAAGAGCGAGGGTGTTGCCGAACTGTATTATTAAAGCTGATTATTCAACCTAGGATTGCCGATTTGAGCCTTGAACGCGTGTGAGAGCGGCTTCAAGCTCGGCGACGCGCTGGGACAAGCGCTCGTTTTCCTCGCGCGCCTTGAGCGCCATCGCCTTCACGGCTTCGAACTCTTCGCGCTGCGGGATGTCCATGCCGTGCAAGAAGCGCTCTGCCTGCGATTTCGCCGCCGTCTCGAACTCGGCGCGCATGCCTTGGGCGGCGCCTGCCGCGTCGGTCATGAGCTTGGCGATGCCGTCGAAAAATTGGTTTGTGGTCTGGGTCATGGGGGCCTCCTGGGCGCATTGGGCGCGATTGCCGCAAAACTAAGGGCTGGCTTGCCTGCGTTCAAGAAGCTTTCCGCATCGCGCCGGAAGTTCTATGAGCGCTGCAACATAGGGGGTAGAACTCCCGGCGCGAGCTACCGGCGGGTGTATTCGATGTCAGGACTACGGGTGACGCCGCAAATCGAAATTGCGGAAGAAGAGATGGAGGAGCGCTTCGTGCTCGCGTCCGGCCCCGGCGGCCAGAACGTGAACAAGGTGGCCACCGCCGTGCAATTGCGCTTCGACGCCGCGCGCTCGCCGTCGCTGCCCGGCGAGGTGCTGGCGCGGCTCGTCAAGCTCGCGGGCCGGCGGATGACGCAGGACGGTGTGCTCGTGCTGGTGGCGCAGCGCTTCCGCTCGCAGGAGCGTAACCGTGCCGACGCCCGCGAACGCCTCGCCGAGTTGATAAGATTGGCCGCCATCGCGCCGAAGCGGCGGGTGCCAACGCGGCCAACAGGCGCCAGCAAACGGCGCCGCCTTCAGGCCAAGGCCATCCGCGGCACCGTCAAGCAGCAGCGCCAGCGTCCCGGCGAGGATTGAGGGCGCGCCATGCGCAATCCCGCCATTGTGGACGGCCGATGTTCCGGCAGCGGAATCCCCCCAAAAAATGCTTTGAGCCCTGCCGTGACTTAGACTAATCAATGGTTACCGGCGAACGATCAAGGAGTAAGAATCTTGCGTGTTTCGGCATTCATTGGCGCCCGCACCCTTTTCGTGCTCGTCATTGCCGCCGCGGCTGCCGGCTGCGGCGGAAGCATCATGGGCTCCGGCAGTACGCAAGTGGCGGCTGCGGCGCCGGAGGTGCAAATCACCGACACGAAGGTTGGCACCGGCATCAGCCCGAGGCCCGGCGTGGTCTGCGTCGTGAACTACACGGGCTGGCTCTATGAGAACGGCGTCAAGGGCGCGAAATTCGACAGCTCCTTCGATCGCAAGAAGCCGTTTTCGTTCACCCTTGGCACGCATGGCGTGATCGAGGGCTGGGAGCGCGGCGTCGCCACCATGAAAAAGGGCGGCAAGCGCACGCTCGTCATTCCGCCGGATCTGGCCTACGGCTCGAAGGGCTCGCCGCCGTCGATCCCGCCGAACGCCACGCTGATGTTCGACATCGAGCTGCTGGATGTGAAAGCGGCCGGTTAGCCGGCAAGGTTCGAAACAACACTGTATTAACCCTACTTGTGACCCTTCCTGCTCATTTTGGGAGCCGGAAGGGCGCTCTCCGATTTTGAGATAATGTAGCACAAACGTCTTGAATAACCGTTAAGTGCTCTATGGTATTGATTTTACACTAAAATATCGAAGGCCGCAGGCCGGCGCGACGGTTAACCCGCGAATTGCCTTTATATTTAACCGCTTTTTCGAATCGCAAAATTCGCGTGAAAACACGCAAAAATCGCGCGAATTTCGCATGATTTAGGCGCCGCGGCCTGACGTTAACCAAGCGCGAATTAACCATACGGCGCCGCCTGCGCGGGTTCACGGAATTGTGAGGAAGCGTCTGGGACCCCGCCGGGCGCCGCCGCCCGGAAATTACTTCCGCGATGGCGTTCCGCCCCCGCTTGCGCTAACGTCGCCGCCATATTGAGGGGGTGGCATGGCGGGCAAGATATTCATCAATTACCGGCGTTCGCTCAACCTGACCGAGGCGCAGCTTTTGCAAAAGGTGCTGGAGCGTCATTTCGGCTCCGCCCGCGTGTTCCTCGACGTGCGCGGCCTCGAAGGCGGCCAGCATTGGCTGCATTCGCTCGAAGCGCAGGTGGACGCAGCCGCCGCGATGGTATCGCTCATCCCCAAGGGCTGGGCCGATCTGCGCGACGAGCGCGGCCAGCGCCGCCTCGAAAACCCGGACGATTTCGTGCGCTTCGAGATCGCCCGCGCCTTCTCGCGCAAGATCCCGGTGCTGCCGCTGCTGCTCAACGGCGCGAGCATGCCGGGCGTCGCGGACCTGCCGCTGAACCTGTTGCAGCTCTCCTTTATGCAGGCCATGCACCTGCGTGGCGAAACCTTCGACGACGACGCGGACAAGATCGCCCAGCGGCTCAAGGCGCTGATCGCGCCGCCCCGCCTGCGGCTGTCTTATTGGGCGGCGGGCGCGATCGCCGCCTCGGCGCTGCTTGTGGGGCTCGCCAGCGGTCCTTCGGTCCTGACCGGGCTTGGCATTATCCAGCCCAGCACGGACGCGGAGCTACGGGCGAAATATGCGGCGGCGCTCAGGGAGCGCGACCAGGCGCGGGCGGAGCAGAAAACCGCACAGGACGATCTCGCCGCAGCCGAGGCGAAGGCCAGAAAATTGGCCGGGCAGCTCAATGACGCGGAGCAAGCGCTGAAGGAGGCGCGGGCGGAGGTGCGGAAGGCCGAAGCCGATGCGAAGGCCGGGGCCGGGCGCGCCGCTCGCGCGGAAGAAGCGCTTGCCGCCGCCCAGGCAAAGGCTGGAGAGGCCGGGACGGCGGCTGGGCTGGCCGCGGAAGCGAAGCAGAAGCTGAAGGATGCACAGGCGGATCTCAAGACCGCGAACGAGCGCGCGGACCGGGCGGAAGCGGCGCTGAAACAGCGCTCTCAGGGCAAGCCCTGGGATGGCGGCGCCTTGGCCGTTGCCGCCGCCCCAAAAGAAGGGGAAGGCTTCAAGGATTGCTCCGATTGTCCCGAGATGGTTCCGCTGCCGGCGGGTAGCTTCACCATGGGCTCATCGGACGCGGAAATTGCCGCGCTCGCCAGGGAATACGGCAAGGACAACGAACAGTATTTCAAGTGGGAAAGCCCGCAGCATAAGGTGACAATCGGCAAGCCGTTCGCGGTGGGAAAGTTCGACGTGACCTTCGACGAATGGGAGGCATGCGTTTCGGGCGGCGGCTGCGCGGGCAATCGCTCGCCAAGCGATAGCGGCTGGGGCAAGGGCAAACGCCCGGTCATTAACGTGTCGTGGAAAGATGCGCAGGAATATGTGACATGGCTTAAGCGAAAAACGGGCAAGGAATACCGGCTGCTCACGGAAGCGGAATGGGAGTATTCGGCGCGGGGCGGCAAGCAAACGCGCTTTTTCTGGGGCGACGATTTGGGCAAAAATCACGCCAATTGCGATGGCTGTGGCAGCGAGTGGGATAACAAGCAGACGGCACCCGTAGGCAAGTTCGCTCCCAACGCTTTCGGGCTTTACGACATGGCCGGCAATGTCTGGCAATGGACCGAAGACTGCTGGAACGAGAGTTACCATAATGGGCCTCGCGACGAGCAAGCCGTAACAGCCGGAGAGTGTGGAAGGCGTGTTCTTCGCGGCGGTTCCTGGAACTTCAATCCGTGGGATGTGCGCGCAGCCGCCCGCGTCAGGTACTACTCCGGCCTCCGGTACTACAACCTGGGCTTCCGCGTGGCCAGGACGCTTACCCCATAATCCTTAACTTCTTTATTGCTTGTGCACCAAGGGTGGCTGTGAGCTGGGACGCACCTGCCATTCACCCCAATCCGTCAAAGGTGCTTGACTGTCGTGACAGTTGTCTGGCGCGGTGATATTGCGCTCAAGTAGCGCGAAGCGCGGTAGCGCAGCTAAAAACTATCCGGGTTATCAGCCTCCGCCCCGCAACAAAGGCCGAGGAAAGACGCTATGCCAAAGAAAAAGCCTGAGCACATCGCGCAAGAGGATTGGGACGCGGCCGGTTTCCCCGAAATCCCGGAGGACCGCTTGCGCGGCATGAAGCCCCTTCGCGAGAAGCCCGAACTTCTGAGGGCGCTCAAGAAGGCGCAGCGCGCGTTGCGGGCAGAAAAAGCGGTGGCAAAGTAGCGGCTGGCCGCGCGGCGGCAATCAAGCCGCATCGTGCCTGTGCCGCGCGATATACTCCCGCAGCACGGCATTGATCCGCGTCTGATAGCCCTTGTCGTGGCGGGACCGGAACCATTCCAGCACATCGGCGTCGAGCCGCATCGTCACTGGCCGCTTGACGGGGCGATATAGCCCGCCGCGCACCGCGTTCGCCCAATTGGTGACCTCCGGCGCATCCGGATCGGTGAGATCGGGGCTACCGCTCAGTGCATCCAGCGCGGCCTGCTCTTCCTTGCTAAGCTTTCTAACCATTCCCGTAAGCTCTTCTTTCACGCGGTGAAGCCTCGCGAACGCTGATAATGCGGCCCGGCTCGTCCTCGTCCGGCCAAGTGTGGACGATAAACAGCGTTTTGCCCTGGACAACCGCAAGTGTGTTCCAGCGGTCTCCATCGGGATGCGGGTCCGGCTGCGACAAGGCAAGCGGATCGGCAAGTGCCACCTCCGCGATGCTCAGCGGCAGGCCGTGCTTCCTTCGGTTGATGGCGTCTTTCTCCGGGCTCCACGTCCAATCCAACGCCGCCTCCTATATGCACATATTTGTACGTACAGTGCCAAATGTCAATCGCCCTGGCGGCCAGCGCCGCATCCTCCAGGGTTACGCGCGGCAAGCCCGCGAAAGCTGCGAGCGATTTGACGATTTGAGCCGGGGTGAAGCCGTAGACGCTGCGCAACACCCATTCGGTTTCGAGCAGAACCGTTATGCAGACGAAGACATCTTCGCCCTCGATCAGCGCCTTGGCCTTGGGCGATTGCTCGGGATGATCGGCCGTGAGGTAGCGAACCACGATATTGGTATCAATCGCGAGCATGCCGCCGCCTCGCTTCGGCGAGAACACCGGCGTCCATCTCTTCAAGCGTCTTAGGCCCGCCCGAGACCTTCAACGAGCCGAACACCTCGTCCGGGCTCGCCGGATCGAAGATTGGCGCGGGCTTAAGCACGACGCCATCGCCCGTGTCTTCCACGATCAGGCGCGTGCCCGCATTCCAGCGCAGCCGCTGCCGGATGGCCTTGGGAAGAATCAGCTGGCCCTTGGTGGAGAGCCTGACGGTGAGCTTGTGGACGGCGGTCATGGATCGCGCCCGCTAAAAAGTAAGACGAAAGTAAGATAAGCCCCCGGAGCCGCACTGGCAAGCGGGGCAAAAGTCCGGGCAAGCAATCGCCAGTGCGCTGGCGCAGGAACGTCATTCCCGCGAAAGCGGGAATCCATCAATCCCGTTGGAACAAGCTCTTAAATGGGTCCCCGCCTTCGCGGGGACGACGGCATACAGCTTGGTCTAACGCAGCGAACCACTTACGTGCCCAGACTTTTGCCCCTTACGGCAAATCGGGAAACAGCTCGCGCCAGCGCTCAGCCACGCGGGCCTCGACCCCCGCGCTCATGCGCATGACCTCGCCCCAGCCGCGCGCGGTCTCGCTGCCGATCTTCTTCGTTGCGTCGATGCCGAGCTTGCCGCCGAGCCCCGTCAGCGGCGAGGCGAAATCCAGATGGTCGATGGGCGTGCGCTCCAGGATCATAAGGTCGCGCGAGGGGTCCATGCGCGTCGCCACCGCCCACATCACGTCGCTCCAGGAGCGGATATCGATGTCCGCGTCGACCGCGACGAGAACCTTGGTCATGGTGAACTGCGGCAGCAATGACCAGAAGCCCATCATCGCGCGCCGCGCCTGGCCGGGATAGCGCTTGTCGATGGCGAGCACGGCGATGCGGTAGGAGCAGGCCTCGGGCGGCAGCCAGACATCGAGGATTTCGGGAAGCTGCTGCCGGAGTAGCGGCTTGAAGATGTCGAGCATGGCGTCGCCGATCACCGAAGGCTCGTCGGGCGCGCGGCCGGTGAAGGTGGTGAGATACACGCCCGGCTCGCGGATGCGCATGTGCTTCAAGCGGAAAACCGGGAACGGCTCGGCGGGATTGTAATAGCCGGTGTGGTCGCCGAACGGGCCTTCCATCGCGGTTTCGGTGGGCGAAACGGTGCCTTCGAGCACGATTTGCGCGCTGGCCGGGACGTGCAGCGGGATGGTGCGGCAGGGTGCCAGCTCGGGCCGCCGTCCGCCCAGAATGCCCGCGAGCATGATCTCGCTCACGCCTTCGGGCGCGGGCATGACCGCGGCCAGGATCGTAGCCGGATCGGCGCCGATGACCACGGCGACAGGCATATCGAGCCCGCGCGCGGCCCATTGCCGGTGATGCGCCGCCCCGCCGCGCATCGGCAGCCAGCGCATGATCGTGGCGCCGTTGTCCAGCACCTGCATGCGGTAAATGCCGAGATTGTAGGCGGAAGCATCGTCCGCGCCCGGCGAACGGGTGACGACGATGGGCCAGGTGATGAGCGGCCCCGCATCGCCCGGCCAGCAGGTCTGCACCGGCAGTTGCGAGAGGTCGGGCGTCACGTCCGCCCAGGCCTTCGGCTCGGAGACGAATTTCGGACGGGATTGCAGCGCCGCGCGCGCCGCCGGGAAAAGCCGCCCCGCCTCGGCGATGGACTTTGGCGGCTGCGGCGAGCGCATCCAGGCCATGAACGCGCCAAGCCGCTCCAACTCAGCGGGAACGGTGCCCAGCCCCGCCGCCACGCGCTCCCGCGTCCCGAATAGGTTTGTAATTACAGGCAGCGCGGAAGGCTTGCCCGCCGCCGCGACCTGCTCGAACCGCAGCACCGGCCCGCCCGCCGCGATCACCCGCCGGTGTACCTCGGTGATTTCAAGGTTCATATCGATGGGCGCGGCGACGGTCCGCACGTCGCCCTTGCCGCTCAGATAGGCCAGGAACGTGCTCAGGTCCGGGAAAGGGGGAAGGTTGCGGCGGTACATAAGTGAAAGTCTCTGATTGAAGCGGCGGGAAATCCAACTTAGCCTCGGGCCAGCGATTTGGACAGCATCGGCACAAGCTCGCAAGCGTGAGCTTTTGGCGCAGGGAGAGCCGGCCGCTGGCTCGATAAAGATGACTACAGACGCAGGCACGCTGCCGTTCCGCATCTTTTTCATGTTTGCGGCCCTGGATGCCATCTGGGGCGTGGCTGTTTGGCTGGCGCCGCCGCTGGGACTGGATACTTCCGGATTTGCGCCGCAAGGGCTGGCGATATTCCACCGGCAGGAGTTGCTATTTGGAACGGCGCCCGCCGTATTCGCGGGCGTCATTTTGACGGCATTGCCCCGGTGGACGCGCCGGACGCCGGTTTCACCGTACCTCGTGTTCGCGCTCGCCGCCATTTGGCTGCAGGGCCGGTTCCTGCATGTTTCCGCGTCGCCCGGCGCGGTGCTGGTGGCGGCATTCTTCACCGCTCTCCTTGCGTTTACCGTAGCCACCCGCGTTGTGCCGGCAAGAGACCGGCGCAACGGCAAAATCATAGCGCTCCTGGCGCTTCTTGCGGCGGGCATCGTCTTCGCGGGAGTTCAGCCGATGGCGGCGGACGGCGAGTTTGGGGCGCGGCTTGCGCTTGCCGCCGTCCTCGGGATTTTGATGGTCCTTGGCGGGCGCATCGTGCCGAGCGTCACCGCGGCTTATCTCCGCGAGCCGGCCAGTGCGTTTCCGCCGGTTTGGAGAAAGCGGATCGAGCTGGGTGCCGGCACCGCGACGGCGTTTGCCTTGGGCGCGTGGACGGTCTCGCCCGGCCTCAAGGAGACTGCGGCGGCCTGCGCTGTTGCCGCTGCCGGTCAGGCCGTCCGCCTGCTTCAGTGGCAGGGCTGGCGGACAACGGCCAATCCGGGCGTGCTCGTCCTTCACGTGGGCTACGGGTGGATCGCGGCGGGCTTCGCTCTCGCCGCCGCCGCTCCTTTCCTGCCGGAACTGAACTTAATGGATGCAACCGCTCATACCTGGACGGCGGGGGGCATCGGGCTGTGCAGCCTCGGCGTCATGAGCAGCATGGCGCGCCGTTATGCCGGCATCGCGTTTCAGTCCCCGCCGCTGCTTTCCGCCGCGTACGCATGCGGGCTCGCGGCGGCCACGGCGCGCCTCCTGGGAGTTTTTCTCCCGGACGCCCGCCTGACTTGGTTCAATTTTTCGGCGCTGGCATGGATCGCCGCCTACGCGATGTTTCTTCTGTTCTTCGAGCGGACGCCGCTACGAAAGAAGCCGGCTCCGGAAAGAACATAGCGTCCGGTGATTCGAAGGCCCCCTCACCCCTGCCCCTCTCCCGCGAGGGGAGAGGGGGTGTGCCCTTCCCATAGCGCGAAGGATAATTCAGAGGTCCCTTCTCCCCTTGCGGGAGAAGGACAGGATGAGGGGTAAGCCACAAGCCCCGCCGGCCGCTACAATTGGGGCACGCGGGAGACTACCGCTGTTCCTTCTGCATCTCGCGATTGGCGCGCTGGCCCACGCTTGCGTTCGCCGCCACGGTGGAGTTGGCCTCGGAGCCTGCCTCCGCGCGCTGCAAGCCGTTCTTGTCGGCCGCCGGTTTCTCAGCCACGGGCAGCTTGCCGTGCAGCACGTCGATTGCCGCCTTGAGTTGGTTATCCTTGTCCTTGTCCTTGGGCACATAGGCAATGCTGCCGGTGGATTCCTGCGCATTGCCGTTCTTCAGGTGCCCGGGCAATTGCGCCTCGGACTCGAGCGGCGCGGCGGAGAGCTGCTTTTTGATCTCGGCCGGCAGCTCGGGCTCGACAACGTAATCCGGCTCGATGCCGGTGGCCTGGATCGAGCGGCCCGACGGTGTGTAATACCGCGCAGTGGTCAGCCGCAGCGCGCCCTTGTCGGCAAGCGGGATCAGGGTCTGCACGGAGCCCTTTCCAAAGGAGCGCGTGCCGACCAGCGCCGCGCGCTTGTGGTCCTGAAGCGCGCCGGCGACGATTTCCGAGGCGGAAGCAGAGCCGCCGTTGATTAACACCACGACGGGCCTGCCGCGCGTGATATCGCCGGGCTTCGCCGCCGCGCGCTCGACATCGTTCGCTCCGCGCCCCCTGGTCACCACGATCACGCCGCGGTCGAGGAAGGCATCGGAGACCGCGATTGCCTGATCGAGCAGTCCGCCGGGATTGTTCCTGAGGTCGATAACGTAGCCCGCGAGCTTCGGCCCGGCCGCCTTCTGGATGCCATCCACCGCGGTTTGCAGATATTCGGTGGTGTGTTCGTTCTCGAAGCTCTTGATCTTGATCCAGCCAACGTCGCCTTCGACGCTGTACTTGACCGGATTGACCTTGATGATCTCGCGCACGATTTTCATGGCAATCGGGTGGTTGGAGCCCTTGCGGTCGACGGTAATCGTGATGGGCGAGCCGGCCGGCCCGCGCATGCGGTCCACCGCCTGATCCATGCTCAAGCCCTTTATCGAGTGGCCGTCGAGTTCGGTGATGGCGTCGCCCGCTTGCACGCCCGCCCGCTCGGCCGGCATGTTGTCGATGGGCGAGATTACCTTCAGAACGCCGTTCTCCATCGTGACATCGATGCCGAGCCCGCCAAACTCGCCATGCGTCTCGACCTGCTCCTCCTGGAACTCCTTGGGGCTCATATAGCTCGAATGCGGGTCGAGCTTCATCAGCATGCCGTTGATGGCGTTGGCTATGAGCTTCTTGTCGTCGGCCTTGTCGACATACTCCTCGCGCACGCGCTGCAGCACTTCACCAAAAAGCTCTAGATCCTTATAAACCTGCGAACTTGCCGCGACGGACCTGTTTTGTGCCGGGGACTGATGGATGAAAACTCCGCTGGCGCTGGCTGCGATTAGGATAAGAGCGCCAAGCGCAAGTCGAGATAAGCGCATTACTTCCTGACCTTCCGTCGGTTCTGGCACATACTTGGCCTTATGCCCGGCTGAATCGGGCTGAGAAGTGGTGAGGCGCCAAAGTCTCACGGAATTCCCGTAGCCTTTCTTTTACCATCCGCAAAAATGGGGCCAAAGCTTGGCTCGCACGCGGCGGTGGCGTGGATAGTGCGCACACGCAAACCGCATCGTCTCGGCCTTCCGGCCACGTGAAGGAGCAGCGCGGCCTGCCGCCTCCACCTGCATTTAAGGTAGCATATATTCACTCGATATAAATAGACCTATTGCCTTAGCCGGCGCAATGCTATCCGGCAGCTTCCTCCCCCGGCAGGGTCCGGAACTGTGGGAGCATGCTTAACGGAGAACGACCATGCGCATTCTGATTGTCCTGGCGCATCCCTGGCAGGGCAGCTTCAACCGCGCCATCGCCGGCCGGGCGGAAGAAGCGCTTCAAGCGCTGGGGCATCGCGTCTCGTTCCGGGATTTGTATGCCGAGCGCTTCGATCCCGCAATGCCGGCGGAGGAGTTGATCGGCGCGCCGCCGGACCCAGTGCTTGCTTCGCATTTCGAGGGGGTGCGGGAAGCGGATGGCATTGTTATCGTCCATCCAAACTGGTGGGGGCAGCCGCCCGCGATCCTCAAGGGGTGGATCGATCGCGTGCTGCGCCAGGGCGTCGCCTACGAGTTTCCGGCGGACTGCGATGCGGCAGGCATCCCTGTTGGCCTGCTCAAGGCCCGCGCCGCGGTGATCTTCAACACCTCGAACACGCCGCTCGAAAGAGAGCAGGCCGTCTTCGGCGACCCGCTGGAACTGCTATGGCGGAACTGCGTGTTTCAGTTTTGTGGGGTCGATACGGTCATCCGCCGCATGTTCAGCACCATCGCAGGGAGCACCGCGCAAGAGCGCGCCGCCTGGCTCGCCGAGGTGGAGGCAATCGTTTCCGCCGCCTTCCCTAAGTCCGCGTGACTGTGCGGGTTTTGCCGTTGCCACTGCTTTCCCTCGCCGGCGCCCGGCCGCCGGCAGCTAAGCCGCGCCCTATTTCCCTGGAATTTCGAACTGCTGTTGCGGGAAGATCAGGTTCGGGTTCTTGATCCGGTCCTTGTTGGCGCCTGCGATTTCGCCGTAGCGCGCGCCAGCGCCCTTGCCATAGTATTGCTCGGCAATGCCCCAAAGCGTGTCGCCGGGCTTCACGGCCGCCACCGGCGCGGGCTTGTTAGGTTGCTGCTGCGCTGCCGGGGCAGAGGTCGAGACCGAGGCCGAGGCGGGTTTCGCGCCCGGCTGCGCGCCGGTGGCGGCAACGGTCTGGGCCGGCGCCTTCCTTTCCTGCGGTGCGACCGTCAGCGCATAGCCGCGCCTGCCCGGCACACGCGCCTGCGTCTTGGGATCGACGGCCAAAAGCGACAGATTGTAAGGGCCGGCGGGCAGAGGCTGCTCCAGCGTAATTAACCACTCGCCGTTCTCGTCCGCTTTCGCCTCGCCGAGCGTTTGGCCGCCATTCAGCAGCAGGACCGTGGCGCTTGGTTCCGCCTTCCCGGCGGCGACGAGCATGCCGCCCTCGGCGGAAACCGCGTCGAAGCTTGGAGCCTGCCGCGCGGGCGCTGGAGCCTGCGCCGGTTGCGGCTGAACCTCGCCCGGCTTTTGCAGGGCGGCCAGCTTCTCCGTCAGCTTTTCGGACCATTCGGGATTCTGCTGCAGGAAGTAAGCGGCGCCGCCGCCTGCGAGTAACACAACCCAAAGGACAAGCCAAAGGCTGGAGCCCTTGCGTTTAGGCGGTGTATTGGCCATGCCGTTGCTCATTTGCGGCCTCCCATGGAACAAGGAGAGACGGAGGCCCCACCCTCCTGCTAAGAAAAATGAATGCAAGAAGTTAGCATAACCACTATGAAATGTCTTTTAATTTGGATGCGTCAAATCCACCGGCCCGTTTTTCGAGCCAGCCCGCCGGATGGCGGCGAACGCGGCTTGCGTCCATTTCGAAAGTCCGCGCGCGGCGCGGATTTGCGCCGCGGCAATCGTGCGGAGTTTATTGCGCAAACTAGAAGAAACTTAAAGCTCCGGGAAGTTCGAGGGCCGGCGGATTGCTTTGCGCGCGCCCGATTAACCAAAACTTGGTGCGCGTCCCATACCTATCGGCGCCGTGGTGGCTGAACGGGGTTCCCGCGCGGCGTGCCACAACCGAAGTCCGTACAATCGCCGATCAGGAGACAGGTTGAGTATGCGTAAAGTCCTCATTGCAGCCATCGCGGCAGTTTGCGTTCCCGTGGCAGCCTATGCACAGAGCACCGAGCAGTGCGCGGCCGTGAGCAAGGAGCAGGTTGCCGCCCTGTTCGACCGCTGGAACGCCGCGCTTCAAACCAAGAACCCCGACGAGGTCGTGAAGAACTACGCGGAGGGCGCGGTGCTGCTGCCGACCGTGTCCAACAAGCCGCGTACGACGCCTCAGGAAATCCGCGAATATTTCGTGCACTTCCTGGAGAAGAGCCCGAAGGGCACCATCAACACGCGCACGATCCATTTGGGCTGCAACAACGCGTTCGACGCAGGCACCTACACGTTCACGGTGACGGGCGCCGATGGCAAGACCAGCCAGGTGCCGGCCCGGTACAGCTTCGTTTACGAACTCAAGGACGGGAAGTGGCTGATCGCGCATCATCACTCCTCGGCCATGCCCGAGACGGCGCCGGTGGTGACGCACTGAACCGTCTTAAGGAACCTTTCAGGGGCGGGCCTTGGCGTCCGCCCCTGCATTCATGGCGTGCCCGCGGGTGCGCCGGGGCCGCAAATGACGTTCGTTGCTCCTTGGGCCAGCGTCTCCAGTTCTTCGCGCGAAGCGCCGGCGCGCGCGCGGATCGCGAGGCTGTACAACGTGGCCGATGCAAGCGCGGCGAGCGCCGCGGCATCCGCATCCTCGGGAATTTCACCGCGCCGCTGGGCTGCGCCGATGCACGCGGTGAAGCCCGCATCGAGGCTCCGCAGCCCTTGCATCAGGGCTTCGCGGATCTCCGGCTCTTCTACCGCCTCCGTGGTGGCCGTTCCAATGACAAAGCACCCGCGCGGAATGCCTTCCGGCGGGAAGTAGAGCGACAGCGAGGCGCGGTAAACCTGCATTAGCGCGTCACGCAAAGGAGCGTTGGACGAAAACGCCTCGCTTATGGGGCCGGAAGCGAGCCGCCGGTAATGGGCCAGCGCCTTGAGATAGATTTCGCGCTTATCGCCGAAGGCAGCGTAAAGGCTCGGCCGGTTAAGGCCAGTGGCGGCTGACAAATCGTCGAGAGAGGTGCCCGAATAGCCGGTTTTCCAAAAGGCTTCCATGATCTGTTGAAGCGCCTGCTCCGGATCGTAGGAGCGGGGGCGTCCGCGCCGCTTCGCTTCCTGTTTTTGTACCATTTCGCAAATAATTCCTTGACCCCGGTCCTGCTTGCCTGATATTTGTGCGATGCAGTACAAAAAGCAATGCGGAGATCGCAATGGACCTCTATTTCTCGCCGTTCGCCTGCTCGATGGCCTCCCGTATCGCCCTTTACGAAGCGGATGCGCAAGCACGGTTCATCGAGGTGGATCTTAGGACGAAGCGCACGCTTGGCGGGGAGGATTTTCTCGCGGTGAACCCGCTGGGGCAAGTGCCAGCCATTCGCACGGACGATGGCGACGTGCTCACCCAAAATCCGGCGGTTCTGCAATACATCGCCGAACGCTATCCGGCAGCCGGCCTGGCTCCGCAGGGCGGGATGGAGCGGCTGCGGCTTCAGCAGTGGCTGTGCTTCACGGGCACGGAGCTGCACAAGGCAATATTTTCGCCTTTCTTCGACCCCAGCATCCCGGACGAAGCGAAGAGCCGCGCATTCGAAAAGGGCAACCTTCGCCTGGGATATCTGAACAGCCACCTCACCGGACGGGAATTCCTGCTCGATACCTTCAGCGTTGCGGACGCGTATCTTTTCACCGTCCTCAATTGGTTCATGGTTACGCCGGTCGATTTGAAGAAATGGCCGGCAATCCATGACTATTACACACGCTTGAAAGAGCGCCCCAGCGTCGCGCGGGCGTTTGCGGAAGAGCAGGCGCTATATGCCGCGGCGCAGGCCCGCCGCAACGTTTAGTGACCGGGGTGGGCATGGTATCCAACGGGTTCTCCATCGCGGACCCGAAGGACGGCGGCATGCTGGACGCGGCCGGCTTCGACGCCGCCACGCTGGCGGCGATAGCGGACTTCATCCGCGGTTGACGGAGCAATAGCGGACGTGGCCTAGCTTTTGGCCACGCTCACGCACTTCCCCGCCACGTCCATTTCGGCTATTTTTGAAAATCTTTCTAATTATGTGCTGTGCCCCATGCCAACAATCAGCTCCTTTTATGGTATACCCTGACTCATTGAAAACCCGGCAGAAAGTGCTTGTAAACTTAGGCGAACGGGATCTCAATGCTCCCTATGATTCGCCGGGGATTTCTGAG
>PMBZ01000143.1 GCA_003153975.1 Hyphomicrobiales bacterium | reverse complement strand
AGGATTTTCAAACCGCTGCTGACAATGACCAATATCCATTTATCGAATTCCATATTACCCCCCAACGCTTACGCCCTATGAATGGGGTATAGAATTAGCTGAAGCATAGTCAAGGTCAAGCTTGCCGCATCTCCCCAAATTGGGGGAGGCGCCGCGCATGGTCGAGGAGCGAGCCACAACCCATGCCGGTTGCCCATCCGCAAATCCGGTGCCATTTTGACGAGCGGCAGCTCACGGCATAACCGGCGTGCATTTGGCACCTGCGCCGCTCGGGAATTCCCGGCCTTGACTATTTTTGACGTGTATATACATTATCGTATAGACAGGAGACGGTATTGCGTTGGATATGGGACCCGGCGAAGGCCGAGGCAAACTTGAAAAAGCACAAAGTCTCCTTCGAATTGGCCGTCCGGGTTTTTGGCGACCCGTTCAGCATCACCGTTCCAGACCCGTACCCTGACGAGGAACGATGGAGAACCATTGGCAAGCCCAGCCCGGATTTCCCCGTGCTGCTGTTTGTTGTTCATACGTGGCCTGACGATGACGAAGGGGAACCGGCTGGACGCATCGTCAGCGCCCGCAAAGCTGAAGTACACGAAAGAAAGCAATATGAAGAAGGGTAATCCGGCCCCGCTAAGCGCGGAGCAGAAGGCGGAGCTTGAGGCCCTGGCGGCCCTGCCGGACAGCGAGATCGACACCAGCGACATTCCGCCCGTGACGGATTGGTCCGGAGCCGTCCGGGGGGCGTTCTACCGTCCCATCAAGAAGCCGCTCTCGTTGCGGCTGGATGCCGATGTCGTGGATTGGTTTCAGCGGCAGGGGACTGGCTATCAAACCCGCATCAACGCCGTGCTGCGCGAATACGTCGAACGCCAGCAGAAGGATCGCCCGTAAAGGCCGCGAGGAGCCGCATGCCTTCGCAACGCCGGAAGCTCCGATCGAAGACTTCCTGGCCGGCGCAAAGAAGTTACGAGGTGAACGATGAGCGATAGTGTCCGCGTCCACATCGGCGCCCCCGAGGATATGGGGCGGCGCTTCGCCGATGCCTGGCACCGTGCTGAGCGCGGCGAGGCGGTCAGCGAAACCAATGTCACATTCCGCGATTTGGAAACGCTGTGCGGTGCGGGCCGGGTGGACCAGCCGGGAATCGTCCCCGGCGCAGCCCGGCCGATGCGATCTGCAATCGCCGGTCCGCGTTCCCGCCCACAAGCTGGCCGGGAACGTGAGCAATAACGCCGAGGCACGGCTCCGCTCCTGCGATCGCATCCCCGGCCGGCGCTTGCGCCCGATCCGGGGATGCTACTGGCGGCGCTTCTAGGCTGCCGCCTTGGACGCGGGGTAGAAGGTCTCGCCCTTCGCGGCCATGTCGCGCAGGAGCTGCGGCGGGGCGAAGCGCTCGCCGTATTTCGCCGCCAGCGCCTCGCACTCCTCGATGAACTTCGGGATGCCCACCGTATCGACGAGGCTGATCGGCCCGCCGGTATAGGGCGCGAAGCCGAGGCCCATGATGCCGCCCACGTCGCCGTCCTCCGGAGCGGTCAGCACGCCTTCCTGCATGCAGCGCACGGCGTCGAGCGCTTGGGCGTAGAGCAGCCGCTTCTTGAGTTCCTCGATCGACGGCCAGAGGCTCTCCTCTTTGGGCGGATACAGATCGGCAAGGCCCGGCCAAAGGCTCTTCTGCCCCTGTTCGGGATAATCGTAGAACCCCTTGCCGTTCTTGCGGCCCGCGCGGCCGTTATTCACATACATGGTCTCCATCACCGGCACCGCCGCGTTGGGCTTGTAGGCATCGCCAAGCGCGGCTGCCGTCGCCTTATGGATTTTCCAGCCGAGGTCGATGGCGACTTCGTCCGCGAGCGACAGCGGTCCCACCGGCATGCCGGCGAGCTTGCCCGCATTCTCGATCATCGCCGCCGGAATGCCTTCGGTCAGCATGATCTCGCCTTCGGCGATGTAGCAGCCGCAGAAGCGCGAGGTGAAGAAGCCACGGCCGTCATTGACCACGATGGGCGTCTTCTTGATCGCCTGCGCGAGGTCGAGCGTCACCGCCAGCGCTTCGTCGCCCGTCTCCTTGCCGCGGATGATCTCGACCAGCGGCATCTTGTCCACGGGCGAGAAGAAGTGGATGCCGATGAAGTTGGCCGGCCGGACGGACGCCTCGGCAAGCCCGGTGATCGGCATCGTGGAGGTGTTCGAGCCAAAGACGACGCCGGGACGGATCACGGCTTCGACGCGCTTGGTCACGTCCGCCTTGATGTCCTTGTCCTCGAACACCGCCTCGATGATGTAGTCCACATCCGCCAGTGCCGCGAAATCCACCGCCGGATGGATGCGCGCGAGCAGCGCCTCGCCCTTATCCTGGGTCATGCGGCGCTTGGAAACGGCACCTTCCACCAGCTTCCTGGCATAGCCCTTGCCGCGCTCGGCGGCTTCCATGTCGCGGTCGACGAGCACCACCTCGATGCCGTTCGAAGCCGCCACATAGGCGATGGCCGCGCCCATCATGCCGGCACCCAGCATGCCGATCTTCTTGAACTGCGCCTTGGGCACGGCCGCGGGCCGCCGCGCGAGCTTGTCCGCCCTGCCCTTGTTGACGAAGAGCGTGCGGATCATGTTCGGCGCGACATCGCCCCGGAGCAGCGACAGGAAGTATTTCGCCTCGATCTTGAGCCCGAGGTCGATCGGCACGGAGGTGCCTTCGTAGACGCATGACATGATCGCCTGCGCGGCCGGGTAATTGCCCTGGGTCTTGTCGCGCAGCATGGCGTTGCCCGCGATGAAGGTCTGCACCGCGTTCGGGTTCATGCCGCCGGCACCGCCTGGCACTTTGAACGATTTTTCGTCCCAGGGCTGAATCGCCTTCGCCGCTGGCGAGGTGAGCCACTTCTTCGCGGCCGCCAGCAGGTCCGCCGCCGGCACAATCTCATGAATGAGGCCTGCTGCCTTGGCTTTCTCGGGCGTCAGGTTCTTGCCTTCGAGCAGGAGCGGCAGGGCCGGCATGATGCCGATCAGCCGGGGAATGCGCTGCGTGCCGCCGGCACCCGGGCACAGCCCAACCTGGACCTCGGGCTGGCCGATCTTGATGCTCTCGCTATCGGCGGCGACCCGGTAGTGGCAGGCGAGCGCGATCTCGAAACCGCCGCCAAGGGCCGTGCCGTTGATGGCGCAGGCCGCGGGCTTGCCGCAGGTTTCGAGCCGGCGCAGCACCTGCGTGAAGTGCAGGACGGCTTTCAGCGCCTCGGCTGCCGGCGCGGTTTTGGCTGCGGCGATCATGCTCTCCATGCCGATCAGGTCGGCGCCCGCGACGAAGCTCGATTTGCCGGAGGTGAGGATGATGCCCTTCACCGAAACATCGCCAACCGCGCGCTCGATGGCTGCCTCAAGCCCGGCCACGAATTCCGGGCCGACGACATTCATCGACTTGCCCGGCTGGTCGATGGTGAGCGTTGCGATGCCGTCGCTGTCGACGGCGTATGAAATGCTGCTGGTCATTGTGCTTTATCCCTTGGCGAAGTTCCCCCTCACCCCCACAGCCCCTCTCCCGCCAGGGGAGAGGGGAGTCTGGCTGTGCCCGTTGAGAAGGCGTTCCCCTCTCCCCTCGCGGGAGAGGGGACAGGGGTGAGGGGGGCTCTATTCCCGTTAAACCCGTTCGATAATCGTTGCCGTGCCCATCCCTGCGCCGATGCAGAGGGTGGCGAGGCCGGTGGCAGCCCCCCGCCGCTCCATCTCGTCCAGCAGGATGCCCAGGATCATCGCGCCCGTGGCACCCAGCGGATGGCCCATGGCGATGGCGCCGCCGCAGACGTTGATCTTGTCATGCGGAATATCGAGCACCTGCATGAAGCGGAGCACCACAGCGGCAAACGCCTCGTTCAGCTCCCAAAGGTCGATGTCGGCTTTCGACATGCCGGCTTTGCCAAGCGCGCGCTCGGCGGCGAAGCTGGGGCCGGTGAGCATGATGGTCGGTTCCGAGCCGATGGAGGCGGCGGCCCTGATGCGCGCGCGGGGGCGGAGGCCCGCCTTCTCGCCGGCCTCCTTGGTGCCGATCAGGATGGCCGACGCGCCATCCACGATGCCGGAGGAATTGCCGGGCGTGTGCACGTGGTCGATGCGCTCGATCTCTGGATATTTCTGAATGGCCACGCCGTCGAAGCCGAAATTCCGGCCCATATCCGCGAAGGAAGGCTTGAGCGCGCCCAGCGATTGCATGCTGGAATCGGGGCGGATCATCTCGTCGCGGGAGAGGAGCGGGAGCCCGAGAATGTCTTTCACGGGCACGACCGACTTGGCAAAGCGGCCTTCCTGCCAGGACTGCGCGGAGCGCTTGTGGCTTTCGACCGAATAGGCGTCGCAATCGGCGCGGCTGAAGCCCCACTTGGTGGCGATCAGGTCGGCGCTGATGCCCTGCGGGATGAACGCGGTGTCGAAAGCGGTTTCCGGATCGCAGGCCCAGGCGCCGCGGTCGGTCCCGAGCGGCACGCGCGACATGGATTCCACGCCGCCGGCGACGACCAGGTCTTCCCAGCCCGAGCGCACTTTCTGCGCGGCCATGTTGACGGCTTCCAGGCCCGAGGCGCAGAAGCGGTTCAGCTGCACGCCCGAGGCGCGGAAGTCCCAACCCGCGGCCAGCGCCGCAGTCTTGGCGATGCAGCTGCCCTGCTCGCCCACGGGCGTGACGCAGCCCATGACGACGTCGTCCACCTGCGCGGTATCGAGGTCATGGCGCTTCTGCAGTTCCTTCAGCACGCCCGTCAGCAACGTGATGGGCTTCACTTCATGCAAAGAGCCGCTCGACTTGCCCCTGCCGCGCGGCGTGCGGATTGCGTCGAACACCATTGCCTCAGCCATCCTTGCCTCCAAGCCCGAGCGATCGGGAAATGACTTCCTTCATGATTTCGTTGGTGCCGCCGTAGATGCGCGTGACGCGCGCGTCCACGTAGGCCTGCGAGATCGGGAA
>PMBZ01000218.1:28697-53877 GCA_003153975.1 Hyphomicrobiales bacterium | reverse complement strand
GCGAGGGCACGGGCTGGATGTGGCGCATCCTGGAGCGCATGGTGGAAGGCCGCGCCCGGCACGAAGAGATCGACCAGCTCTGGGACATCTCCAAGCAGATCGAGGGGCACACGATTTGCGCGCTGGGCGACGCCGCCGCCTGGCCCGTGCAGGGGCTGATCCGGCATTTCCGGCACGAGATCGAGGCGCGCATCGACGCCTACCAGAGCCGCGAGGGCGCCCGCACCGCCGCAGAGTAGCCGGCGCGGCGGTGCGGGCCGCACAGCCTCCCGGACAAAGTGCCAGGGGGCGGGCGGCCATGCTATGGGCGGACACATCGTTCAGCCAGAAACCGCGGGCGGAACTGCCAGCCTCCGGGATCAACTTCGCAGTAAATTCATGCCCAGAATGGTTACGGCCGCGGCAATCAAGAGCAGCGTCGACCCGGCTCCCATTCCCAAAATGGCGAGGGCCACCAGCACCGCGATTGCACAGGCGGCGACGATAGCCAGGCTCACCGCGCCGTCCGGCTCTCCCAATACCGCGTATAAAATCAGGATGGCGGCAATGCCCACCGCAAACAGAATTGTCAGCTGAAAGGCAATTGCGCTTATCCCAAGCGCCACGGCAACGCCGCCGAAAAGCGGCTCTTCTCCCCAGGCAATCGAGAATGCCGCAAGAGCCACGGCCAGGAGGGCCAGGAAAATCGTGGCGAGAGGGAAGCGCTGTTCCCAGCCCACCGGCTCGGTTTGCCTCTCGTGCCGCTCGTGCCTCTTGTGGCTTATATCCTTGATCTTCTCGGCGATACGCTCCTTCCAGCTGAAGTGCGTATTGACAGGAACCGGGTCTGGCTGGGGCATGACCCATTGCGGAATCGCCACCGCAAGCAAAGCCAGAAGGCCAACAACACAGGCAGCCATTCCGAGTATTCTGGAACGCCGCCGGACGCCGTTCTTCATCGCCGCAAACTCCCCGCTGTTCGCATGGCCGTGGCTTACCTATCCGTCACAGCCCCGCGCGGCATGCGCAGCCCTATACATTTGCCGCTGGACCGTGCAGAAGGTTCACCAGATAAAATTTGTATAGAGACTTAGGAGCGCAAAATGCAAGCAGGCAGCAGCGCGATTGGAACGGCGATTGCCGCAATCTTGTGCATTGCGAGCCTTGCCGGCCTTTGGTTCGTGCTTCCTGGCAACGGGGAAATCCGCCTTTCCGGCGAGACGCTTCTGGGCTTCGCGCGCGAGCACCCGCCCAAGCCATGGCGCGGCTTCGAGACAAGCATCCTGGGCGTGACCATCGACGGCGAAGTGCGCATCAAGGCGCATGTGTCCGGCCACATGATCCACACGCCCATCGAGATCAGCGGCACACCGCAATACGACCCTGCCACCCGCGCCCTGTTTTTCCGCGTGTCGAAGGCCGAGCTGCCGCGCGAGGCGGCGCGCCCGATGCTCAGCCGTTTCAACGCGGTGCTAGCCCCGCTCGGCTCGTACATCGCCAAGAACCTGACGGACGTTATCCCCGTCAAGCACATCAAGGGCGAGAAGCGCGGCGAGGCATGGTTCCTGGCGACGGTGAAATCGGTGCGGGTGGATGGCAATGCGGTNNCTCTCCGCCGGCTGGCTTGTCACCGGGCTATTGCTTGGCCGCCGGGCTGCCCCTGACCGGCAGTCTTGAAAGCAAGCCTGACAGCGTGATCCCGGACATCGCCAGGCCAAGCGGCAACGAGTTCGTTGAACCGCTGCCGGTCGCTCGCAAACAAAGCCCGGGCTGCCTCCTCAAACCCAGCAAAATCACCCGCAATAGCTGACATAAAGCGGTAAGCCCGCTCCTGGGATTTGCGGCCGGCGTCCGCGAATGCACTGGCGCGCCTGGCTTCCTCGACAAGCTTGCGCAGAGTTACCGACGCCCCGCCTGGCTGCTCCGCCAGCCACTCCCAGTGCCGTGGCAGGAGCGTCACCTCGCGGGCGACCACCCCCAGTTTGGGACGCCCTGGCCCCCGCATGGCTGCCTCCTCCTCCGGCTTCGGGGCAAGCCGCCGCAGACGCGCCGAAATCTCTTCATCGCTTCCCCGAAGATCGAAATCGATTTGAGCACCAGTTTCATCGTTAAAAATCAGAATCTGGGCCTTGGCGTCGTGCGCAAGAAGCGCCTTGACGGCAAGGGCTACCTGCAATTGCGTGCCCGAGGCGGCACAGCTGTGTCCGATAAAGGCAGTGCAGCGGGGAACATCCGCAATGGTGCCGTTCATGTGGCTACTCCCGTTTGAGGTAGCTATATATTACCCGGATAAATTACGCGATGTCAATATACCCGGGTAAAATAACGAAGACCCGGCCAACACCAGCTAAAACAGCTTCAGCAGATCCGGTGCGCTCTTCGCTATAAGGAGGGCGGCAGACAAAAGCAGGATCGCGTCCACGCAATATTGGAAGGTTTTCTCGCTCAGCAAGCGTGGCAGGCTGTGGCCGGCAACCGAGCCCGCGATGAACAACGGGATGCACGGCAGCACGTAGCCCCAGAAGGTTTCGCCCTGGAAGAGATCGAGGCTTCCGCCCACGCGCAGGAGATTGCTCAAGAAGAAGCACAGCATCAGCGTGGCGCGGAAGGCGTGCTTGGGCAGATGGCGGGTTTTGAGATAGGTGGCGAGCGGCGGCCCTCCGATGCCCAACATGCCCTGGAACAGGCCGCTCAGCGTCCCGGCGATGACCGGCGCCAGGATGGGCGGCTTGCGCGGCACCTCCTGCTCGCGGTGCGCAGGCGGACCTTTAAGCCAATGCGTCACCACGAACACGATGAGATAGGCCGCGAGCAGGCCGGAAAGCCACGCCTCGTGCACATGGAAGAAGAAGAACAGGCCGGCGAGTGTTGCGAGCAGGCTTGCCGGCAGGATGGCAATCGCGTCGGGCCAGCTTATGTGCCGCCGGTGAAACCAGAATTGCGCGCCGGTGAAGACGTTGAAGAACAGGCCGATGGTTACCGCGGTTTTCGTGCCCACGAGCAGGCTCAGGACCGGGATCGCGATCAGCGCATAGCCAATGGCGAAGGCCACCGACACGAATGCCGCAACCCCGGTCGTCAAGGCTATGCCTGCGTGAACCAATGTGAAGGTCATCGTTCGTTTTTCGGACTGCCTGCCCCGCTCAAGGCGTTAGGGCTATCAAGCTTCGGTTTGCAAGCGCTTTGTTATCGCCTATCTGAAAGGATGAGACTTGAGGCCGGCTGGATTGGGAGGGAGCAGCACATGAACGGGATACCGGACCGCTTTACGCCCGCAAACGCGCCCTCCGCGATGCCGAATGACCACCCCGCGGTGAAGCACGGCCGCATCGGCGTGCTGCTCATCAACCTTGGCACGCCGGACGGCACCGGCTATTGGGCGATGCGCCGCTATCTGAAGGAGTTCCTGTCCGACGCCCGCGTGATCGAGGTCAACCGCGCCGTCTGGTGGTTCGTGCTGAACGCAATCGTGCTGACGCGCCGGCCATTCAAGTCGGGCGCGGCCTACAGGCTGATTTGGAACAAGGAGCGCGATGAGTCGCCGCTGCGCACCGTCACGCGCGCCCAGGCGGAGAAGGCCGCCGCACGGCTCGCGAAAGACCCGCGCGTGGAGGTCGATTGGGCCATGCGCTACGGCAACCCCAGCATCGAGACCCGCCTCGAAGCGCTTAAGCGCGCCGGCTGCGATCGCATTCTCCTGTTCCCCCTCTATCCGCAATATTCGGCGGCCACCACCGCCACCGCCTGCGACAAGGCCTTCGACGCGCTCAAAGCGATGCGCTGGCAGCCCGCCATCCGCGTGGTGCCGCCCTATTACGACGATCCGGCCTATGTCGAGGCGCTTGCCGCCTCCATGCGCGAAGGGCTTGCCCGCCTCGATTTCGAGCCGGAGCTTGTCATCGCCTCCTTCCACGGCCTGCCGCGGGCCTATTTCGAAAAAGGCGACCCCTATTACTGCCATTGCGTCAAGACCACGCGGCTTTTGCGCGAGGCGCTGGGGTGGCCGGAGGAGCGGCTGCGGCTGACCTTCCAGTCGCGCTTCGGCCGCGCCGAATGGCTCAAGCCCTACACCGCCCAGACCATCGCGGAGTTGGCCGGGAGCGGCGTCAAGCGGCTGGCGGCGATAACGCCGGGGTTCGCGGCAGATTGCATCGAGACGCTGGAGGAGATGGCGATCCGGGGGGGCGAGACCTTCCGCGAGCATGGCGGCGAGCGCTACGCTGCCCTGCCCTGCCTCAACGATTCCGCGCCCAGCATCGCCGCGCTTTCCGCGATCGCCGCCCGCGAGCTTGGCGGCTGGGCGGATTTCTCCGGCGACGGCGGCTGACGGTCGAACCCGCCGCTCTGGGCGTTGGACCGGATTGGGCCGGCAGCGGAAGGACACAAATCCACCGAAAAAGTACATTTTACGTCTTCGTCAATCTTTGTATCAACTATTGGGGGCGTCACTGATGCATTTTTATTGTGCAGACTTGGTGGTTAGGAGGTGGACCTGTATTGTCCTTTTTTTAGTGCTTGGATCGACCGCGGCTTCATGCGGGGAACTCGATGAACTTATTAAATCGGCGCACGTACCTGGGCTGTCTATTGCCATTATCCGGAATGGCAAAATTGAAGTACCGATAACGGTGGGAATGCGTGACCTATCGACTGGCGCGCCTGTCGAACCCGATACGATCTTTGAAGCTGCGTCGCTGTCGAAGCCAGTTTTTGCGTATGCGGTTCTCCAGTTGGCCGATGCGGGCATTCTGTCATTGGACACGCCACTATCGACTTATGCACCTGACTATGTTTCTAATGACCCTCGTGCAGCCTCAATCACTGTACGCAATGTTTTGGCTCACACGACGGGTTTACCGAACTTGGGTTGGTGGAAGTTAGCGCCGCTCAAAACCCATTTTCAACCTGGAGAGCATTTCAGTTATTCAGGCGAAGGATTTGTCTGGTTGCAGCGTGCCGTCGAAAAGGTGACAGGCGAAAATTTGAATAGCCTGATGACGCGTTTGGTCTTCGACCCTTTGGAAATGCACCATTCCAGTTATGTCTGGCGTCCACAGTTCGATGAGAATTATGCCATTCCTTACGATGCCACTTTTTTCGATGCGACTTCCCCTAGTATTAAACGAAAACCTACCAAGCCCAACGTTGCTTTCTCGTTACATACAACGGCTCAGGACTACGCTCGTTTTTTGAAGGCCGTGTTATCTGGGGCACGCTTGAAGCCGGCCACGGCAAAGCTATGGCTGGAGCCAATGGTTAGACTGAATCAGCGTTGTATTGAATGTATCGATGCCAACATGTCCGGCTCCGATCAACACGTTGCTTGGGGTTTGGGGTGGGGCCTTGAACCAGACCAAGGAACGTTTTTTCATTGGGGCGATAATGGGGAGTTCAAAGCGTTCGTTGCCGGGTCTGTGACAAAACATGCAGCAGTCGTAGTATTCGCCAATGGCTCCAACGGTATGGCCGTTATGCCCGATATCGTTCACAAATTTGCGCCCGGAGACCATCCCGCTTTCAAATGGCTCAACTATCCTGAAGCCACGGCTACATTGGTTCAACGTATTAGGAACATGTTTTAGGCTGTTGGCTGGCGGAATTTCCGCAAGGGGCCGGCAGCGGTTCCAAGGGCTGGGTTCGGGGGGGGGCTCCCGGTCATCGGCTATGGCGGCCCGCCGGCGCGCCCCGCCTTGTCCTCCCGCGCTCCGCACCCTGGCAGCAGCAGACAGGCGCGGCTGCTAACGCATTGATTCCACAAATACTTTTTGCCACAAGTCCCACCTTTGCGGTATCATGGTTACCAAGCGTTCTTACGCTCCGGAAAGGAGGGTGTCCATGGCCGACAGGGACTTCATCGCTCAACTCAGGGGCTACGGCCTCACCACGGCGGAGATCCTCTACCATTTGCCCGATCACCCCGCGCTGCTGCAATCCTACGTCTGGCAGGACTACGACCTGGCGCCGCGCTTTCCTAAGCTATTGGTGTTCCTTGAGTTCTGGAACGGCAATCTCGACGGCAAGGTGCATCGCGTCCGGGTGACGAACAAGCGGCTGATCGATCCCGCCGAGTTCCGGTTCCTGGGCGGGCGGTTCGTCCTTAACTGAGCGGGGAAAAGGCCGCTTGCCAGGTTCCCAGGCGCTTGGTACATCCCGCCCCATGCCGGGACGGATTTCCGCCTCGATGGTCCAGTATAACGGTCTTGATGAACCTGAACCCATTCGCCTACGCCAAGCGCCTCACAAAGCCCTATTCAAAAGCACTATCGCTAAAATACCGGGGCTGGCGTGCACGGGTGGACGTGCGCGCGCCGGGCTGGGTCAGGCGGGCGCTGGACTATTTCGACCTCTATGTCATGGACCACCACGTCTTCCGCGCGATCTACCTCAACCGCCACCGGATCGCACCGGGTGTGTACCGCTCGGCGCAGCCGGGTCCCAGCCATATCGCCCGCTTCGCGCGCATGGGCATCAAGACCATTATCAACCTGCGCGGCGAGCGCGATTGCGGCAGCTACCGCCTGGAGGTCGAGGCCTGCAAGCGCCACGGCATCAAGCTCGTGAACTTCCAGCAGTTCCGCTCGCGCATGGTCCCCCCGGTCGAGGCGATCCACGAAGCCCACAAGCTCTTCAACGAGCTTGAATATCCGATCCTCTTTCACTGCAAATCCGGCGCGGACCGGGCCGGCCTGATGAGCGCCTTCTTCATGTACATGAAGGAGGATAAGCCGATTGCCGAGGCCGTGAAGCAGCTCAGCCTCAAGTTTGGCCACATCCGGCAGTCCGAGACCGGCGTGCTGGACTATTTCTTCGAGTGCTATATGGCCGACAACGACGCCGAGCCCATGACCTTCTTCGAATGGCTCGAAACGCACTACGATCCGGCCGAGATCAAGCGCACCTTCCGCAGCCAAGGCTGGGCGAACGTGGTGGTCAACCGCGCACTGCAGCGCGAGTAGCTGTCAGGCGGCGGCTTCTTCTCCCGCCACGCCCATCTCGCCCGGCAGCGCAGCGCCCACTGCTTGCGGAGCCGCGCATGGAACCAATCCCGCGCCGGCAATCGCGCAAAATGCAAAAGCTCAAGCAAAACGGCCCCCGCTTGGGGGGCCGTTCCGATTTCTAGAAATCGCGCTTCCACGAGCCGTGGCGTTGATGGCTGAAGTGGCGGGAGTGCCCCTCCCCCTCCTGCCAGCCAGAACCATGACGGCGGTGGCTCCAGTGGCGGGAGTGCCCATCGTAGCCGCCGTGGTGTTCGCAGCCCCAGCCGCCGCTCCAATAGCGGCAATGCCCAACCGGCACCGCGCCACTTTGGACCTCAGCCGTAAGGCCGGAGCCGAAAGCCAGGGGAGCCGCGAGTGCCGGCAGGCTAATCAGCGCGCCAGAAGCGATTGCAGCCGCAAGTATATACTTCTTCATAAGTAATCCTTTGCTCGTTCCTTTCCTCAGCCGTCGGAAGTATATTGATAGGCGAGAGGAATTCCACCGTTAAGGTGATTTGGTTGTGCATTATTGTCGGCTTTTAACAAAACGGCCCCCGCAGGGGCCGTTCGGAACGCTAGAAGGCGCGCTTCCACGAGTCGTAGCGCTGATGGCTCAGATAGCGGGAATGGTAGTCCCCCCAGCTATCCGATTCGCTGGGGCGTTGTCCCCAATACCGGTAGCGGCCATACCCGGACCCGCCGCCGTCAGAACCGTATCCGCCGTTGTCCGAACTGTAGCCGCCGTCGGAACCGTGGCGGCGATGGCTGTGGTAACGGTCGTGGCCGTACCCGCCGCCGCCGCCTGAGCCGTACCCGCCGCCGCTGCCTGAACCGTACCCGCCATCCGAGCCGTAGCGCCGATGGCTATAGTAGCGCAGGTGCCCGCCGAAATCGCCGCCATATCCGCAATCCCAGCCGGCGCTCCAATAACGGCAATGATGAACCGGCTCCGCATGCGGACCCACCTGGGCCTGCAGGCCAGGAGCGCCAGAGCCAAGCGGGGCGGCCAAAGCAGGCAAGCCCCAAAGTGCGCTAGAAGCAAGCGCAACCGCAAGTATATGCTTCTTCATGAGTAATCCTTTTCCTCGCCCTTTCCCCGGACGGCAGATTATATTTGGTAGCGGAATGAATTCCATCGCACAAAAAGTTTAGTTGTGCATAATTTNNCGTGGCGGCGATGGCTCCAATGGCGGTCATGACCACCGCCACCGCCGCCGCCGCAACCCCAGCCGCCGCTATAATGGCGGCAGTGATAAACCTTCACGGCGTCACCGCTCACCTGACCTTGCACCCCAGAAACGGTGGAAGATACCGGCGCGGCCTGAGCAGCAGAGAGGCCCAGAACTGTTCCGGCAGCAACTGCAACCGCAAGTACCAAATTTTTCATGACTATTCCTTCGCTCCTTTTCTCGGCGATGTGCAGTATACGAACCGGACCTGAAAATTCGCCAACGAAACACGTTAAATTTAATTAATGATCGGAACTCGCCCCGCTTCCAAACAAAACGGCCCCGGAAAGGGGCCGTTCCAAACCATAAGATAAGGACTAATAATGCCAGGAACCGTGGCGGCGATGGCTCCAATGGCGGCCATGACCCCAGCCGCCGCCCCCGCCGCCGCCGCAATGCCAGCCGCCGCTCCAGTTGCGGCAGTGATAAACCTTCACCGCATCACCGCTCACCTGACCCTGCACCCCTGAAGCGGTGGAAGATACGGGCGCGGCCTGAGCAGCAGAGAGCCCCAGGACAGTGCCGGCAGCAAGCGCAGCCGCAAGTACGAATTTTTTCATAAGTGTTCCTTCGTTCCTTTCCTTGGCGCGCCGATTATACGAATCGGAGCGGCCTAATTCCAGCGCCAACGAAATTTGTTACATCTTTTTAACAAAGGCCCTCGCTTGCGCCGGCCCCTGAAACAAAACGGCCCCACGAAGGGGCCGTTCCGGATATTCCTTTCAACCCGCTACCAGTTCGACGAACCCCAGCGGCGGTGGCTCCAGTGCCGGCCATGACCCCAGCCGCCAGAGCCCCAGCGGCGATGGCTCCAATAGCGGCTATGGCCCCAGCCGCCGCCGCCGCAATGCCAGCCGCCGCTCCAGCCGCGGCAGTGCCAAACCTTCACAGCATCCCCGGTCACTTGATTTTGAATTCTAGACGCAGCGGACGAAACAGGGGCAGCTTGCGCGGACAGGCTCAAAAGCGCGCCGGAAGCGAATGCGATCGCAAGTAGATACTTCTTCATGAGCGGAACCTTTGGATTGTCGCTCCTTTCCTCGGCGTAACGGAATATATGACCGCGGATTCGCTTTTCCAGTGGTTAATGCAACCTGTTACATTTTCTTTTTACGCACTTGGCGGAGCGGCATGACATTTCCGCAAAGCGTTGCTATCTGCACTGGAAGCTGAGGAAAAGAAGGGTGCAGAATGAACGTTTTACGTAGCCTGAAAGCAATCGGGCAGCCGTTATCCGCTTTTGCCGCCGCCGCCGTGCTGTGCGCGGCCCTGCCTGTCGCGGGGATGGCGTCGCCCCTCAAGCTGCACACCAACCAGGAAATCGTCGACGACCTCTTGCGGCCGAACGATCTCGACGCCAAAAACCCGGACGCCGTGTTCGCGGCGGTGTTCGAGCAGCTCGCCCCGAAGGTCACCGTCTACCCCACCGAAAGCTACTACTATTTCACGTTCCAGCTAGGCGGCATCAACTACGCCGGCAACATCCGGTTCGACGCAGGCGACCAGTTCGACGGAAAGGTGCATTTCGCCTACGCCAACGAGTATGCCTATTGGCGCAAGCCGCTTGAGCCGGTCTACAAGAAGATGGGGCCGGACGACGGCGTCAAGGTCGAGCAGGCGGGCAAGTTCCTCTACAAAATCACGTTCAAGGACAAGACCGTCGAATTCCAGCTCCCTGACCTGTCCAGCGTGAAGCCTGCACCCGGCATGCTCGGGGACGGCGAAACCTATCTCGGCCCGATATGGGACGAATCCGGCGTTCAGTTCTTCCTGGTCTTCAACAAGCCCGCCAAGGCATTCCTCTACTTGCTGAACGAGACGCCCAAGGTGGACCTGTACGAACCTTCGCAGCTCTCCCCGGCCGTCACCGTCGGCAACAGATCCGGCTTCGCGTTCTACAAGGACAAGCTCCTGAACCGCCAAATCCTGATCGGCGACTTCATCGGGCACACCATGCTGAACGACTATTTCGACGGGCCGTTCGATCAGCTCCCGGACAATTACGTCCAGGGAACCGCGCTGCTCGACTCGATCCTTGAGATCGAACCGGGCCTGAAGGGCGAAAATCCCGACCGCTATGGCGCCGACAAGACCGGCGAATTCCGCTACGGCATCACCAGCTACAAATATTACAACCGCGTCAGCGACTTGAAGCCGATTGCCGATTGCGCTGAGAAGAACGCCGATCCGGCCGTCTACTACAAGTGCTTCGACGCGACGAAAGCGAACGAGGAAGAGGAGCATTCGGGCGGCAGCAGCTTCCCGCCCGCCAAGCCGGCGGACGGCAAGCCCGCCGAAACCGCCCCAGCGGCCAAGGACGGCAAGTAAAATCAGCCACGGCTCATTGCGCGCTTCTCCCGTATGCGTGCAATGAGCTTCTCCACCTCGGGCAGGATATTCCGCACAATGACGCCCACGCCTTCGGGCGTTGGATGCAGGCCGTCGGCGAGGTTCAAACCCGGCTGGGCAGCCACATCCTTGAGAAAAAATGGATAGAGGAGCGCGCCGTGTTCCCGCGCGAGCCGGGGATACATCGCCCGGAAAGCGTCATCGTAATCCGCCCCCCAATTGCGCGGCGCTTCCATACCGGCGAGCAGAAGCTCGATCCGTTTCTCCTTGAAGGCCTTGAGAATTCCAGCCAGCGCGGGTTCGGTCAGCTTGGGATCGAGGCCGCGCAGCGCATCGTTTGCGCCAAACTCGACGATGGCGCCGTCTATCTTCTCTTCGAGGCTCCATTCGAGGCGCGCGAGCCCATCCGCCGCCGTATCGCCCGAAACGCCCGAATTCAGGACCCGGATAGAATAGCCCTTCCCTCTCAGCGCCGCCTGCAATTGGGCGGGGAACGCCTTATCCGGAGGAATGTGGTAGCCCGCGCTCAGGCTGTCGCCAAAGGCAAGGATCACGATTTCGGCTTCATTCCGCGCCGCCTGCCCGTCCGCCGCGGCGCTCCGCGCGGCGCAAAACACGATCCAGGCCGTCGAAAAAGCCAAAAGCCAGGGCCATATGAAGTGCTGCGAAGCAAATTGGAAGCGGTGTCTCATTGTATCTCCCCCCTCAGCCCTCCCCCGCAGCCCCCAAGCTGGCCATCGATTTGAAGGATGTGACGCTCACGCTCAACAGCCGGGCGGGGCCTGTCGAGATCCTGCGAGGCGTAGACCTTTCAGTGGCCGAAGGCCAGTCGGTTGCCCTGGCCGGCCCCAGCGGCTCGGGAAAGTCCTCGCTGCTCATGGTGATGACAGGGCTTGAGGCCGCGACCTCGGGGCGGGTTGTCATCGCGGGCCACGACTTCACGCAGGCGGGCGAGGACCGCTTGGCCTCGATCCGCGGGCAATCCATCGGCATCGTGTTCCAGTCCTTCCATCTCATTCCAACCATGACCGCGATCGAGAATGTGGCCCTGCCGCTCGAATTCCTGGGCCGGGCGGACGCCTTCGAGCATGCCGCCGAGGCGCTCGCCAGCGTCGGGCTCAGCGGCCGCCATCATCATGTGCCGGGCCAGCTTTCGGGCGGCGAGCAGCAGCGGGTGGCACTTGCCCGGGCGCTTGCGGCGCAGCCCAAAATCCTGTTCGCCGACGAGCCGACCGGCAATCTCGACGGCGAAACCGGCAAGCAGATCGTCGACCTGATCTTCGGGCTGCACCGGCGCATGGGCACGACGCTCGTGCTCATCACGCACGATACCAAGCTCGCCGCGCGCTGCGAGCGCACCGCCATCATGAACGACGGCCGGATCGCCGGCTCCGTGCATGCGGCGGCCTACGTGTGAAGGGAAACCGCAACAAATTGGCGAATAAGCACTTGGCGTGACGCCCTATGTAGAGATCAAACCAGCAGCGTGAGGCCGGGAGCTGACTTGCGGGCTGCCGGCGATACCGTCTCTTGCCGGGAGTTTAGCGCTCCTCATAAATTGGCTTTTCAAGCCGCCGGCATCGCGCGCGTTTACGCTTTGCCTCCATGGAACAGGCTGGACCCGGCAGTCATCCATCGACGATGGATTTTCTATCTCCAATGCCCGATACCGTTCGCTATTGCAAGGACATTTAGCCGGGCCGGCGCCCTTCGATACGATCGAGTACTTCATCTAACCTCAACTACGCTAACACTTTTTAGTCGATATCGCAGGCATGCGGTTGCTACACTCTGCAATTCAAAGCCGCTTTGCGCATGGCCATAAGATGGCGGCGGCTAAGCATGAACGCAACCGGAACATACATTTTTCCACAACTTTACCGATAAATGTTGATACGGTGCACAAGCAAACCGTGCAGGCGCGGTGAGACAAGGTACGCGCAAGCCGCCCCTGCGAACACAGGACGAACAAAGAAGCGTCAGGCAGGACATTGCGGCGCGAGGTTTTGCGGGTGTGGAGTGGGATAGCGTTATGAAATTTGGCTATGCGTGGACATTCGTGAACAAACCGCGCGGCGAGACGCCGGCGCCGCCGGAAAAACGAACCTTGGCATTACCCTGCGCGCCGGCTCGTTTGCGGGGTCCGGATGGGGCCGCCTCACTCCAACGGGCTCGTTTCTGCTTGTTGGAGGGCTTCAGAATTTGGTTCGGATATCTCGAATGGCGGGCTGCGACCCAAGGCCGCTTAATATCGCCCGTTCAAACCCGCAAGGTAGGCGCCCAATCCCGCGTCACCGAGTTCCGGGTATTCGCCACGGTTCAGGGTCTCCACGCCAGCCTTAACCTGCGCGCGCAAAACCTCAAGTTTCAGAGGGTCTTCCCGCCCCGTTGCGGCGTCAGGCCCGGCATCGAGAATTGGCCCAACGATATCGCCACCTTCACGATCCCGCACCGATCCCGGATGGGCACCGGACAGAGAACCCTCGCGCGCATTCTCCGCAAGCAGGCGCCGCACGGCAAGCGCGACCGCTTCGGTCTTGTTGCCGTGGGTAAGCTTCTTCGCCGCCTCGCCGATGAGCGCCACCACATCCAGACGGTCGATGGTCACTGCGTTTTCCACGCCATACCTCCGGCGATTACAGACGGTAATGTATAATGCCCTCCTCTCCCGAGCAATCGCATGCCGTTCACACCGCCCGCCATCGCCACCTTGACCAGGCGCGGCGTGGCTCACATCTCTAAGTTCCTAATGAACCGTTCGCATCGCCTGCGGCCCTATCATGGTAAATGCAACCGCGGTTAACGGCGGAGACCGATGCGTTCCACACGTGCATTTCTGCGAATTTTTTCGCGCTTTGGGCTAATTTCTACGATTCAAAACTACCGTTAAATATAATTACAGGTTGCTATTTAACTATAAATCGGTGCCACACTGACGAATACATTATTGTAAATCAATAACGTACGTTACTTAACGGATATTCAATAGATTTATGCTATATTGTTTCAAAATCGGAAGGCGCTCGAAAACTTCCAAAATGGGCAGAATGCGTGGCAGACAGGATTAAAAGAACGTGACCGGCCCAGGCAGAGCAGATATGCGGATGGACCGCGCAACGATAGGCAGCCGCCTGCCGCTGGAGCTGCGTCTAGCCCTTCGCGACCTGCGCGGCGGGCTTGGCGGCTTCACCATTTTTCTCATCTGTATCGCGCTCGGAACGGCGGCGATTGGCACGATCAACAGCCTCTCGGACGCGATCCAGGATTCCATCGTGCGAGAGGGCAAGGAGTTGCTTGGAGGCGATGCCGAGGCGACGCTCCTGCACAGGCAGGCGGACGCCGCCGAGCGCGCCTATCTGGCAACGCTTGGAGATACCGGCGAGGTTGCCACCATGCGCGGCATGGCCCGCAAGCCGGATGGCAGCGGCCAGGCACTCGTGGATCTGAAGGCGGTGGATAGCGCCTATCCGCTCTATGGCGCCGTGACCTTCGACGAGGGCGGCGGGCTTGCCTCGATCGTGAAAGAGGACGGCCTCGCGGTCGACCGCAGCCTGATCGACCGCTTAGGAGTAGGCCTTGGCGACCGCCTTGCGCTCGGCCGCGCTTCCTTTCCCGTAACCGCTATCCTTGAGCACGAACCAGACCGCCTCGCGGCTGGCCCTGCCCTCGGAGCGCGCATTCTGCTCTCGCTTGGCGCACTGCAAAAAACCGGCCTTGTCGAGCCCGGAAGCCTTGTACGCTGGGGCTACCGCATCAAGGCGCGCGCACCCCTGCTCGCTTCGTTCAAGGAAGACATTGCCGCGAAATTCCCGGAGGCGGGCTTTCTTGTGCGCGACAGCTCCGACCCTTCTCCGGGCGTGAAGACCATGCTGCGGCGACTCACGGAATTCCTGACGCTCACGGGGCTGACCGCGATGCTGACCGGCGGCATAGGCGTGGCGAACGCGGTCTCGGGCTTCATCGAGCGCCGGCGCCGGACCATCGCCACGTACAAGTCGCTGGGCGCCTCGCAGCGCGCCGTCTTCCGCATTTTCACGATCGAAATCGGCCTGCTCGCGCTGCTGGGCATCGCAATCGGCTTCGCGTTCGCCGCAGCGGCACCCTGGGCCTCGGTAAGCCTGCTGCGCGGCATGGTGCCGATCGACATCGAAACCCGGGCTGCAAGGCAAGGCGCTGGCGCTCGCCGCCTTGTTTGGCCTCCTGACAGCCCTTCCCTTCATCCTGTGGCCCATAGGGCGTGCCCAAGAGGTGCGGGCAGCGGAGCTATTCCGCGACAGCGGCGGCGAGCGTACCCGTCTGCCGCCGCCGGCTTACCGGCTTGCCGCTTTTGCCGCCGCGGCGCTGCTTGCCGCCGCCGCCATCGCCCTTTCGCAAGAGCACCGGATCGCGGCCGTCACCTGTGCCGCAGTGCTCGGCGTTTTCGGGCTTTTCTGGGGTGCGAGCACTGCCATCCGCAAGGTAGCGCTCGCGATCCCGCGCCCGAAGCGGCCGGAGCTGGCGTTGGCGCTCGCGAATATCGGCGGACCGGCAAGCCTTTCGCGCACCATCGCGCTATCGCTCGGCACCGGGCTCACACTGCTTACCGCGGTTTCGCTCGTGGACGCATCGCTGACCCGCGAAATCCAGTCGCGGCTTCCCGAGCATGCGCCCGCATACTTCTTCGTGGGCGTGCCGAAGCAGGACCTTCAGCCATTCAAGGATCTGCTGGCCAGGAATGCGCCGGCCGCAAAAATCTCCTCCGCGCCAATGCTTCGCGGCCGGATCGTGGCGGTGAAGGATGTGCCGGCAGAGCGGGTCAAGGTGCCATCCTCGGCCGAATGGGTGCTGAACGGGGATCGCGGCATCACCTACTCCGATGAAGTGCCGCACGGCTCGCAGGTCTCCGAAGGCCAATGGTGGGCGGCGGATTACGAGGGCGAGCCGCTGGTTTCCTTCGAAGCGGACGCCGCCAAGGCGCTGGGCCTCGGGCTCGGCGATACCGTCACCGTGAATGTCATCGGCCGGAACCTGACCGCGCGGATCGCCAATCTGCGCAAGGTCCAGTGGGGCTCGATGGACATCAACTTCGTGATGATCTTCTCCCAGAATGCGCTCAGGAAGGCGCCCTTCAACTACCTGGCGACCTTGAGCTGGCCCGAAGGCCACGCCGCCGGCCTCAAAGCCGAAGCCGCGATCCTGAAAGCCGTTGCCGCCACCTATCCCACCGTCACCGCGATAAACGTCAAGGATGCGCTCGGCGCCATCAACGGCGTTTTCGAAAAAGTGATGCGCGCCGTCCGGATCGCGGGCAGCGTGACCCTCATCATGGGCGGGCTGGTCGTGGCGGGCGCGCTGATGGCGGCGCAACGGCGGCGCATCTACGAGGCCGTGATCCTGCGCACGCTGGGCGCCAGCAAGCGCCGGATCGTCGCGGCCCATCTGCTCGAATATCTGGGCTTGGCGCTGCTCCTATCGTGCATCGCGGCCACGCTCGGCCTTATCGCCGCCTATGTTGTGGTCACAGAGGTTATGAACCTGGGCTTCAGCCTGTCGATTACCTCGCTATTGCAGCCTTCGGCCGGTGAAACCATATTCGTAGCGATGCTGGGCGCGGCCGGAACTTTAAGGGTTTTGTCAGCCAAGCCAGCACATTATCTGCGTTCGGAGTGAACGCCCCGATGGCGGGAGCGGATGGCCGCCCACCAAAAGAAGGCTTTGCTCTGGGCCGCTCAGGGCTTTAACGTGCAGAACCCTTAGCGCAGATCTAAAGAGATTCGAAGAGTCAGGAACCGAAACAGATGGCAGACTTTGATAGATCGCGGGCATACGGCCTGAACGCGCGTTCCAACACGGATACGCTTGCGTATGACGAAGGCCTGCGCGCCTACATGATCAGCGTGTACAACTACATGGGCATCGGCCTTGTCCTCACCGGCATCGTCGCCTATGGGTTCTACACAATGGCGGTAACGCAGAATCCGGCCGAAGCCGCGGTAAGGCTGCATAACGGCCTCATGCTCACGGCTTTGGGCAAGGCGATCTACATCAGCTGGCTACGCTGGGTTATCGCTTTCTCGCCGCTGGTAATCGTATTCCTGTTCGCGGCGCGCATTAACCAGATGAGCACCTCGACAGCCCAAACCGTGTTCTGGGCGTTCGCGGCCCTGATGGGCCTTTCGCTATCCAGCATCTTCGTGATCTACACGAGCACCTCCATCGCGCGCATTTTCTTCATCACGGCCGCAACCTTCGGCACCGTAAGCCTCTGGGGCTACACGACCAAGCGCGACCTGACGCAGATGGGCTCCTTCATGATGATGGGCCTGATCGGCATCGTCATCGCCTCGGTTGTGAACATCTTCCTGAGTTCGACGGCGCTTCAGTTCGCCATCTCGGTGCTCGCGGTTGTCATTTTCACCGGCCTTACCGCCTACGACACGCAGACGCTCAAGGACAACTACAGCACCTATGCCCGCGGCGGTGAGGAAACCCTCGGCCGCAGCGCAATCATGGGGGCATTGAACCTCTACCTGGACTTCATCAACATCTTCATCGCCCTGCTGCAGCTCTTCGGCGACCGGCGGTAAGCTTCCCGCGAAGCCCGCCTTCCGTGGCGTTTGAACGAGACCGGCCCCGCCAAATCCGCTTTGGCGGGGCTTTTCATTTTGCGCGCCCCCTCCGTTCCGCGGCCCCGGCCCCTGGCGTCTTCAAAACCATCTCCATCAGCGCCTCGGCGGTCCGCGCCCGGTAGCCGCCGCCATGCCGCAGTGCATAGTACTGCCGCTCCGGAAGCGGGAATTGCGCCCGGTGCAAGAGCCCCGCTTCCAGGCTAGGCGCCGCAACCGACGCGGAAATAGCCGTGGCGCCAAGCCCCGCCTCCACGGCCGCCCGCACCGCCTCGTTCGATGGCAGCTCCAGCCGCACCCGCAAATCGGACAGCTTGATCCGGTGCCGCGCCAGTTCCTCCTCGAAGGCCGACCTGGTGCCGGAACCCGGCTCGCGCATTACCCACTCCCCTTCCACAAGATCGGCGGGAGAAAGCCGCCGGCCCTTCGCCCAGGGGTGCTCCGGCCCCACCACGATGAAAAGCCGGTCGCGCGCCACCACCTCGCAGGTCAGCCGGCCAGTCTCCAACACGCCTTCCACGAAACCCAGCTCCGCCGTGCCGTTCTCCACCGCCGCGGCGACCTGCGCGGTGTTGCCGATGGTCAAGCGGATCTGGATTTGCGGATAGGCCTTCTTGAAGGAAACCAGATGGCGCGGCAGCCAATAGCCGGCGATGGTCTGGCTGGCCTGAACCGAAAGAGTTCCGCGCTGGAGGCCGCCAAACTCGGAAAGCACGAGCCCCGCCGCTTCCACGCGTGCCAGCACGGCGCGGGCTTCCTCCAGAAACGCCTGCCCCGCCTCGGTCAGCTCGATGCGCCGCCCCACCCGGCAGAAAAGCTTGGCTTGGTGGCGAGCCTCCAGCGCGGCAATCGCGTGGCTAGCGGCCGATTGGGCGAGATTGAGCGCGCGCGCGGCCTGCGTCACATGCTGGCGCTCGGCGACGGCAACGAAGATCCGCAACTGCTCAAGGGTCATGCGGCGCTCACGATCAATCTGTTTTGCTCATGATATAATGCAAAACATCTATTGGAAAGATCGATCAACACCGCGCAACTTAGCGCCGAACCGGAAGCCATGCTTCGCCCGGCGCCAGGTACTGGTGTCATTCCGTGTGCGCTGCCGCATGAGACGCTACGGCGCAGACACGGGCTTCTCAAGAGCGCCGGCGTTCGAAACGATCCCAGATAGCGCTGCTGGCGCTTCCGGGACGGCAGTAGCGTGTTGCCTGGCGGGATGCCGTACAACCAAGATCGAGGGAACTGACTGGATGACCGACATAACGCTGACACTGGACGTGCCGCGCAAGCCGTGCCCCGCAAGCGGCCTGCCCCGAGCCATCTGCCAATTCGCGCCGAACTGGTTCACCGTCACCATGGGCACCGGCGGGCTGGCTCTGGTCCTGAACCTGGTTCCCGCCACCCCGGAACTGCATGAAGTGCTCCATAAGGCCGGCCGGTCGCTCTGGATGTTCAATATCGGCCTGTTCACGCTGTTCAGCCTGCTCTATGCGGCCCGCTGGGTGTTCTTCTTCAGCGGCGCGCAGCGGGTGTTCCAGCACTCGGTGGCCTCGATGTTCTTCGGAGCCATTCCCATGGGCCTCGCCACCATCGTCAATGGCATCCTGGCCTTCGGCATTCCGCTTTGGGGCGATAAGGTTATCGCCATCGCCTACCCGCTTTGGTGGGTGGACGTGGTTCTCTCGCTTGCCAGCGGCCTCCTGGTGCCCTTCCTGATGTTCACGCGGCAGGACCACAGCATGGAGAAGATGACCGCGGTCTGGCTCATCCCCATCGTGGCGGCGGAGGTCGCGGCGGCCAGCGGCGGCGTCTTGATCCCGCATTTGCCCGCGTCCGAAGCCTTCGGCGTGCTGATCTTCAGCTACGCGCTCTGGGCCTTCTCGGTGCCGCTGGCGATGAGCATCCTCGTCATTCTCTTGCTGCGCCTCTTCCTGCACAAGCTGCCGGACCGGGACATGGCCGCATCGGGCTGGCTGTCGCTTGGCCCAATCGGCACGGGCTCGCTGGGCCTCATCCTGCTCGGCAGCGACGCGCCCGCGACCTTCGCCGCCGCGGGGATGCCTGGCGTGGGCGACGTGGCCTTCGGTATCGGCATCATTGGCGGCACAATCCTGTGGGGCTACGGCGTCTGGTGGCTGGCTCTGGCTGTGCTCAAGACGGTCCAATACGCCCGCGAAGGCTTTCCGTTCAATCTTGGCTGGTGGGCATTCACCTTCCCGCTCGCCGTCTATACGCTGGCCACGCTGGCGCTTGCCCGGGTCACGCACCTCGAATTCTTCTCCATCGCGGGAAGCGTCCTGGCGCTCAGCCTCGCTGGCTTCTGGCTCCTCGTCGCGGCGCGGACGCTGCACGGGGTATGGTTCGGCTACCTGTTCCAAGCGCCATGCCTCGCTCCCCGGCCGCACAGGTAAGCTTTCAGTTCAGCTCTGTACAGCCTCCGCCGGTTCTGCCTGGAAGCGCTCCAGGCGCCTGCGGAGGGCAAAGCCCGCGCGGATAAGCAAAAGCACGGCCACGATGGCGGCATAGACGATTGGCTCGGCGGGCCAGGATTTCACCACCAGCAGGAAGTGCGCCGCCGCCGCGATCGCCGCCACATAGACCCAGCGATGCAGCTTCTGCCAGGCCGCAGCCCCTAAACGCTTGATCGTCAGAGCGTTGGAGGTGGCCGCCAGAGGCACGAGGATCGCAAAGGACGCCATGCCGATGGCGATATAGGGCCGCTTCAGGATGTCCTTGCCGATTGCGTGCAGGTCCAGGCCTTGATCGAACAGCAGGTAGGACGCCAGATGCGCAGCGGCATAGAAGAAGGCCAGGAGGCCCAGCGCGCGCCGGAAGCGGATCAAGCTCGGGCCGCCAAAGCGCCGGATGGGCGTGACCGCGAGCCCCGCGATCAGGAAGCGCAGCGCCCAAAGCCCCAACTGGTGCTCCAGTTCCTTGACCGGATCGGCGCCCAGCTGATTGTTGAGCGCAAGCCAGAATACCCAGGCACCGGGAACCGCACCCGCAAGATAAAGCGGCCAGCGCGGCGCGGCACTCAGTGCGCGCTGGATGCTCCGCTTGGCTGGAAATGCTAATGCTGCCAAATCGTTAGTCTCTCCAAAGGGGCTTCATTCTGGCTCATGTACGAGGCCTTCCCATAGCGCAACACCCCTCACCCTGTCCCTCTCCCCATGGGAGAGGAGACGCCTTCTCAACGGGCACAGTCTGCCCCTTCTCCCATGGGGAGAGGGCGGGGGTGAGGGGCGTTGCGCTACGTATGGCTCACCCGGTTCCCCGCCTAAAAATACGTCATCAGGTCCATGCCGGCGTAGAGGTTCGCGACTTGCTCGCCGTAGCCGTTGAACGGAAGCGTGGGGTGCCGCCTGGCGAAGAGGCCGCTGCCGTCGCCGATGCGCCGCTCCGTCTTTTGGCTCCAGCGCGGGTGATCGACCTCTGGGTTGACGTTGGAGTAGAAGCCGTATTCGTCCCGGTCCAGCATATTCCAAGAAGTTACCGGCTGCTTCTCCACCAGGCTGATCCGCACGACGGATTTGATGCTCTTGAAGCCATACTTCCAAGGCACCACAAGCCGGACGGGTGCGCCGTTTTGGTTCGGCAGCGTCTCGCCGTAAAGGCCAACCGCCAGGATGGCGAGCGGGTGCATGGCCTCGTCCAGCCGCAAGCCTTCCCGGTAGGGCCAATCGAGCGTCTGGAACCAGCCCCGCTGGCCGCGCATCTCAGCAGGCCGCACAACTGTTTCGAAGGCCACGAATTTCGCGGACCCGAGCGGCTCCACCCGCGATAGCAGCGCGCTCAGGGGAAAGCCGATCCAGGGAACGGCCATCGACCAGCCCTCCACACAGCGCAGCCGGTAGATACGCTCCTCCAGGCTCACGGGCTTCAGGATGTCTTCCAGCGTATAGGTTGCGGGCTTCGAAACCAGCCCATCGATGGTAATGGACCAGGGGCTCGTCTTCAGTGCGCCCGCGTAATTCGAGGCATCGGTCTTGCGCGTGCCGAACTCATAGAAGTTGTTATAGCTCGTCGCATCGGCTTTTGGCGTTGGCGGTTCGTCCGTGGAAAACACGCTCTTCGAGAAGGCCAGCGGGGCGGCGGCGGCGGCCGCCGCCCCCCAAGGAAGAACGCCGGCCACCGCGGCAGCTAGCGCGCCCCCCAGGAACTCGCGCCGCCGCAGATAGACATCGCGCGGCGTAATCTCCAGGGAGGGAATGGGCTTCAGTTTAAGGATCATAGGCTTGCTCCGGCTCTAAGCAGGATTACGTCCCATACGCGCGATCCGTTACATAGGAAAAGCGCTTGGCCGCCACGGAGCCGCCTTCGGCCGTGCCGGGCCGTTCGATATCGTTGAACGGCCGCGAAGACTCGAGGAACAAGCGCGCTCTCGCGCGGGTTTGTTGCCGCTCAAGCGGTGCCCTGCGGCGGCGCGACACGAAAATGCTTACCGTTCACGCAAACCGTCGTGGCGGTATTCCGCCAGCGGCGACAGCAGATAATCGATAACGCGGCGGCGCCCCGTGAGGATTTCCGCCCTGACCGCCATGCCGGGCAGGAGCTTCAGCTCCACGCCATCCTTCCGCGGAAGGCTTTTCAAAATCTCGATCCTTGCGGTGTAGAACAGCCGGTCGCTGTCGCGGACATTCTCCGTCGAATCGGAGGCGCGCTTCGAGCCCGATTTCTGGCTCGCGGGCGTTATCGCTTCGGCGTCGCGGTCGACGCTCATCACCACGCCTTTCGCCAGCCCGAACCGCGTGAAGGGAAAGGCCTCGATCTTGATTTCGGCCTCCTGGCCAGCCTGCACGAAGCCAATGTCGCGGTTCTCCAAGGCAACCTCGGCCTCCAGCAGCTCGTCATCCGGCACCACGCTCGCGAGTTGCTGCGCGGCAGTAACCACACTGCCCACTGTGTTCACGTTAAGCTGCTGCACGGTGCCGCTGACGGGCGCCCTCAGCGTGGACAGCCCGATCTTCTCGGCGGCCTTGGCGAGCGCTTCCTCCGCGCCTCGCATCTGCTCCTGCGCTTTCGCGAGGTCGGTAAGTGCCGTGCGCCGCGTCTCGGCGCCGGTGGCATTGATCCGCTCGTCGATGGCGCGGATCGCGGCATTGGCGGAATTGATCTTGCTCTCCGTCAGCCCAATTTCCGCTTTCGTTTCCAGGAGGTGCTGCTGGGCCTCAAGATTGAGGAACCGGGAGCCGAAGGCCGTGTCGGCCGACTTTTGCCTGATTTCGGCACGTTCGGCGGCCAGCGGCAATACCGCATGCAGCTTCGCCAGGGTTCGCTGGAGCGTCTCGCGCTCCGATATTTTTTCCTCGCTGTCGCGGTGCAGGGCTGCAAGCTTCGCCTCCGCTTCCGCCTTCTGCGACAGGAAACGCGCCTCCGCCTCGCCGAACTGGGCCGCAGTTGCGCCGCCCGCTTCAGCGCGATCGAGCTGGTTCGCGCCGGCAAGAAGAGCGCGAAGGCGCAACGCATCGAGTGTCGCGGCGGCGAGGTCCTGCCGCGCCTTGGCCTCTTCGGCCTCGGGTGCCAGTTTCTCCAGCTCGATCAACGGCTGACCCGCTTTGACATGCTCTCCGGCCTTCACCAGGATCAATTTTACCGAAGCCGTCCCAATCGCCTCGACAACCTTGGTGCGGGCCTGTGTCACGATTTTTCCAGACCCCGTCGCGACGATGTCCACGTGCCCGATGACGGCCCAGATGAGCCCCGTAATGGCGGCGGCGATAATCGTATAGGTGACGATCCGGCCCAGAGGCGATGGCGGAGTTTCTGCGATTTCAAGCGCGGGCGCCAGAAACTCCAGCTCAATGCGTTGCAGTTCCGGCCGCTTCCTGGACAGGAGGCCACCGTCCGGCGAGGGGCGTATCTGCGCCGATTGCATTTTTCCCTCCTAGGCGGCTCCGGACTGCAAGCGGAGCAGCGTTGCATAACGGCCATTTGCCGCTACCAATTCGTCGGGGCGCCCGTCTTCGGTAAGCAGGCCATCCTCGATGGTGAGAATGCGATCGGCCACGCGCACCGCCGAAAGCCGGTGCGCGATAATGAAGACCGTGCGGCCCTCGACGATTTTGCGCATATTCCGCTGAATGATGCTTTCGGACTCGTAATCGAGGGCGGACGTGGCTTCGTCGAAGATAAGGATGCGGGGATCGCCGACGAGTGCACGCGCTATGGCGAGACGCTGGCGCTGGCCGCCAGACAAGGACACGCCGCGCTCGCCAACCAGGGTATCGTACCCTTCGCGCATCTTGCAGATGAATTCGTGCGCGCCGGCGAGGCGCGCGGCCGCCACTACCCGCTCCGCGGACATACCTGGATCGGCAAGCGCGATATTTTCGCGGACGCTTGCGTTGAACAGCACGTTTTCCTGCAGCACGACGCCGATCTGCCGGCGCAGCCACGCTGGATCGAGCGCGCGGATATCGGTACCGTCGATGAGCAGGCGCCCGCTTTCCGGTAGATAAAGCCGCTGAATGAGCTTGGCGATCGTGCTCTTGCCCGAGCCGGATGGGCCGACAATGCCCACGACTTGCCCCGGCTGGATCTTGAAGCTGACCTCGCGCAAGGCAGGGCGTTCGCTGGGTCCATAGCGGAACTGAACGCGCTCGAACTCGACGGCGCCTTCGAGTGTCCGCGCGGTTGGCGGCATACCGGGCACATATTCGACGGGCGTGTTGAGAATATCGCCGAGCCGGGCAATCGAAATGCGCACCTGATGGAAGTCCTGCCACACCTGCGCCAGTCTCAGGACGGGGGTGCTCACTTGCGAGGCCAGCATGTTGAATGCGACGAGTTCGCCGACGGTCAGCTCATTCTGGATGATGAGCCTCGCTCCGGCGAACAGCGTAAGCACTGTCGTGGCCTTGCTCAGCAGATTGGCGGCCTGCGTGGCGACATTGCCAAGCATCGCGGCCCGGAAGGAGGCTCCAACATAGCTGGCAAGCTGCTCCTCCCATTTTCCTTGCATGATGGGCTCGACAGCCATGGCCTTGATGGTCTCGACACCTGTGACGCTCTCGACGAGGAAGGCCTGGCTCAACGCACCGCGATTGAATTTCTCTTCCAGCCGCGCGCGGAAGAGCGGCGTCACAGCGATCGACAGGATCGCATACAGCGGCAGGGTGGCGACGACAATCCATGCCAGAAGCGAGCTATAGAGAAACATCACGCCAATGAAGATCGCGCAAAAGAACAGATCGAGCACCAATGTGATGGATGAGCCGGTGAGGAATTGCCGGATGGTTTCGAGCTCCCTCACGCGCGCCACCGAATCGCCCACGCGGCGAACCTCGAAATAAGGCAGGGGCAAAGCCATCAAATGACGGAACACGCGCGAGCCCAATTCGACATCGATACGGTTGCTCGTATGGGCGAACAGATAGGTGCGCAATCCGGACAGGACGACATCGAAGACTCCGATGAGAGCCAGGCCCGCGACCAGAATCTCAAGGGTGGAAAGCCCGCGCTGAACGAGCACCTTATCGATCACCGTCTGGAAGATCAGCGGCGTGGCCAGCCCGAAGAGCTGGATCACGAAGGATGCGGCGAGAACCTCGTAGAGTACGTGGCGGTATTTGGCGATCGCGCCCAGGAACCAGGTTAGATCGAACCGCCGCGCAAAGTCGCTGAGCCCGGCGCGCTTTGCCAGGAAGACGATGCGCCCATTCCAGGCTTCGCTGAACTCCGCGATTGAGAGCGTCTTCGGGCCGGGGTCGCCGCCGCCCTGAACGAGGATGAAGGCTGGCGTCACTTTTCCCAGAACGGCCCAGCCCCGGTCCTTCAAAAAGACCAACGCCGGCAGCGGAGCCGCCTCAAGCCGCGAGACGGTGGACGTGTGCGCCTTCGCCTTCACGTCCATCGATTTGGCCACTCTGAGGATATCGGGCTCCTCTATCCGCTCCGGCCGGCCGAGCCGGTGATGGATTTGCGCCGGATCGGCGGGCACTCCGAGGAGCCGCAGCGCCAGAGACAGGGCAAACGCGTCTTGCTCTGGGCCGCACTTCATTTTGTCTCCGTGTTATATCTTCGGACTGAACAGATGGTTTTGCTC
>PMBZ01000218.1:0-28670 GCA_003153975.1 Hyphomicrobiales bacterium | reverse complement strand
GACTTTTTTGGTGCCTATGGCGTCGGCCGTGATCGTGTCTCCAGCCGCCAGGAGGGTCGAAAGGCCGACCTCGAACGTGGTATCCCAGTATTGTCCCGCGTAGGTGCCCCAGGGGTTGCGGATCTGGAACATGCCGGTCTTGCTGTCGAAGCCATAGATCGACATGGCATGGCCCGCCACCAAGGTCGTCTTTCCCGCGCTATCCTTGCCGTTCGTCCAGGAGCTTAGGATCAGGTCGTCGCCTGCCGCGAGATCGTTAATCAGGATCGATTGGATGGCCGCCGTGGATTTCCCGGTCGAGTAGCCCGTCAACTTTAGCGACGAGTTGTACGTAACCTGTGTCCATGAACCCTTCGATGCGCAGAAATCGGTGATGGTGGACGATCCGGTGATTTGCTCAAGCGCATATTCAGGACAGCCGCCATTGCCTATCGTCGACCAGGAATTACCGTAATTGACCGTATTTCCTGTTACTACGCCGCCAGCCTGAAGCTGCGCATAGCCTTTCTCCACAAGGCTCGCCCAGATGTTCGAGCCGTAGTTGAAGATATTTCCGCCATTCGCCAGCGCCGTGTTGACGGTAACGTATTGCTGCTTGCCATTTACGTTGAAACAAACACCGTATGTATTGTTCCCGTTCGATGTAATCATCGATTTAATGGTGTTCGGATTCGTATACGCGACCTCTTCCAGGCACGCGAGCAGATAGCAATCGCCCAAATATCCCTGGTTGATATCGTTCATGCTCGGGCCGCTGGTACCGTACACCGCCTTCGTGGAGTTCGAGTAGGTGACGGAGAATGGCGATGCGCCGGACATGTAGACCTTTGAGCTGGGAAGGTCGGTGCCCAGGAGCCACTTGCCGGTAAGCTCGGATAGCTGGGTTGCGGTGGTCCCGGCCTTGAGGTTGCCAAGCGCCACGGACGATGCGCCGCCGCCTGTCCATGTCGCATTCGCGGCATTGCCATTGACCAGATTGGTCATGATCCCGGTCAGGTAGGCAGACGTCGTTACCCCGTTATTGAGATTGGCGACAACGGTCTGGAGATCCTGGAACTGGGTGGAGGTGAGATTGGCTTTGGATGTGCTCAGCGTCGTGTTCAGGTCCTGAACCAGCTTCAACAGGCCAGAGTAGGTCACGGCTCCATTGGAGATCGCCGCGCACATATCGGTCTTGATCGAGGCGGTCGTTATCTTGCTGAGCCAGGACGGAAATGAAACCGCTCCAACCGTCTTCGTCTGGGTAGCGGTGGCCGTCACACTTGCGCTTTGGGAGGTCGCCGCGGCTGGGGCAGAAACGGCTGCGACGGAGGCAAACATTGCAGGCATTTGCACCCCACCCGCTACCGTGCCGGCAATACCCGTTTCGACGCTTGTAGCGATTGCGGGCCTGATCCCTCTATGCGAACCGTTTTGGTCCGCGAGGTCTTGCCCTTTGGGTTTAGAATTAGCAAGCGACTGCATGGGCACCTCCAGAGAAAGCAGCCGGCCTCCCGTAAACACTAGATTAACGGCCGCGCCTTTTGGATTGGTTCACACCAACTCCCCAAATTTAATAGAGTGCGCGGAAACAGGCGTGCCCAAGGGGCCAGCAAGCTCTGCTTCAGCCAGGACCAGGCAAAGGAACGGCGAAGAAAAGGTTTGCTGGCGGCTTGCATTTGGGGCTGCCCTACCGGCCGTTCCTATTCTCTGCTTGCGGCCGGCGGCGGAAACAATGATGCTCCTTGGACCGGCCCGGAATCCGGGCTCAAGGGCGTGCGACACGTTGTCACGGCCAAGCCCGCTCACCCGACCGCGCCCCGGAGCAAAGCCCGCGCCGGAGCGTTAACGGAAGTTCCGGTCTGTTCATATCTCCCGGTAAAGGAGCCAACTTGGCGGAGCGCTTAACGATGTATGCACGGTTTTTTGCATAAAACTCGAACTAGAGTTATTTTAAATGGTCCTTTACAGCCCGCACGCCGCTTAATGAGCACCGCACACAAGCCAGCAAGGCGCATCTTTTGCCCGGTACAGCCGGAGGCAAGTTCGCTCCCGCTTGCCGCACGCTCGCAAGCGAACTTGCCTCCGATAGGCTGTACTAAAATCGTTAAGTTGCTGGTACGCCCGATTTGCGTACTGGTCATGCTGCTCGCCGCGCTTGCGCTGCTGCCCAAGTCCGCAATGGCTTACGGCGGCGGCATGTGCCGGATGTGGCCGCAGAACTGCCTCGCCATCAGCCCGAACCTCAGAGCGCGGCACTTCGTGGTCGAACCGGCGGGCGATGTCGAGCAACTGCCGCCCTTCCTGGAGCCAGGCGCCCGCCGCGTGTTTCACCGCCCGTTCACGCTCTCGCTCGATGCCGCCGAGCCGATCGGCATCTACGGCACCTATTCGCGAAGGACCTGCATTATCGCGCGGGATAGCGATATCGCACCGCCGATCAGGATGCCGGTCTTCTTCCTGGGCCGCGAAGGAGAGGCTTCGGAGGAGGTGAAAGAGCATGCGGAACGGGTTGCCTTCACCCGCACCTCCTCGCTGACCGACGTCGAGGATTTCACATATGTGAGGTTCCACCTGAAAAGGGGCGGCTCGAATTTCCTGGAAATCCAGCCATTCTTCATCTGCGGCCTGCCCGGTGCCGTGCTTTGCGAGAGCAGTTGCCCGGCGGATCTACCGCAGATCGTGCAACCGCTTATCGAGTGGGTGCTCAGCGGCAGGCACTGGCCGCCGGACCCGGAGGAGAGCAGCGAGCCCGCGCCCACGCCCACGGCCAAGCCGGTGCAACCGCCCGAAGCGGCTCCCTCCGATAAAGGGGCGAGCCAGAGGACGGCCACCGTTTCGAAAGGGCCGGCAGCCGGTGCGCCGAAGGCACAGGTGGAGGCGGCAAAGCGGGAGGATTGTGCGCCGGCAGGTTCCAAGCCAGCGCCGTCAGCAGTTCAATCCGCTCCAGCTCCTCAAGCCGCGCAAAAATCCGCGGGTCAGGCTCCGCCTGCGCCTGCTGGTGGACAAAAGCCGCCCGTTGAGACGCCCGTTCCGGCCGCGCCGGCGCAAAAGCCCGTGGCTGAGCCGCAGGTTGCGGCGGCGCCAGGGCAAAAATCAACGCCAGAACAGCCCGCCGTTTCAGAAAGGCCCGCTGTACCGGATCGGCTGGCGAATAGCGGGAACTCCGGGCGAGACCATGAGCAGCCGGTGGCGCCTGCTGTGCCCGCCACGCCCTTGCGTCAGCTTGTGCTCGTCTTCGAGCGCAAGAACGGCACGGCAATCGACGCCGGCGATATTTTGCAGGCCGAGGGAAATGTAACCGTCAATGGCACCTCCGCCGCGCGCGTGGCCGGGAGCCTGGTCCTGTCTCTGCCCGAAGAGGCGCTTGCGGAAGCCACGAAGGTGCCGGCGCTGGAAAAGGCGCTTCCGCATTACGCGGTTTCGGATGCACGGGTGGAGGGCACGCGCGCGGTTGTGACCGTGGAGCCGCGTTTCGCCTGGGCCTCCGATATCACCGTTAAAATCGCGGGCAGCGCCAATGAAAACGTCAGCGGCTGCGATCTGGCTCTGGACGTTTTGCAAAACAAGCGGCTTGGCACCGGGTGGTCCAAGGCCAACATTCAAAACTTGCGGTTCCGCGACATGGGAGCGGTCTATGCGCCGATCCTGCCCCTGAATGCGGACCGGAACGGGTTTTTGATCGACACAGGCCAAGATGGCGGCGTGGCCAGGCTCTTAAGCCTTTCCTCCGGTTGCAAACTGGAGGCGCGGCCCTTCGTATCGGCGGAAGAGGTTCGTACCGGCCCGATCTCAAGAAACCTTCATGAGGCCACCGGGCAGATCCTCATCGCGCTGCTTTCCACCGATGGCGAATTCTCGGACCAAGTAGGGGACGTGGCGGCCGAAGGCTTTTGGGCGGGCGCGCTCGACCTTGCGGGCTCGGTTTCGGAGGGCGCGTGGGAGAGGAAGGTTTTGGGCCGCGCGCAATATCCGGGCGTCAGCCACAAGACCATTATGTTCGAGACCATAAGAGGCGGCAAGCTCGCGGCGGGGCCAAGCCGCGATCAGACCCTCAAGAAACTAATCGAAGGCTCCCGCCAGGAGACAAATTATCTTCCTGGAGCGGGCTCCAAGCCCATAGAGCGCTTCCAATTGGACAAGGCTCTCAACATCGTAAGGTCGGACGCCGGCATCGTGCCGCGCGAGGGCCTGCCGCGCGAGGGCCTGCTGCTGATCACTGGCGGGACCGATCCGGTGGGCGGTCATTTCTGCCGCCATCCGGTGCCCCCCGATTCCGTGTCCCCGGCGGCAGGGCAATGGGCAAGCGGGGTGCGCAGGATTTTCGCTGTGGAAGTCTGGAGCGATGCCGCTGCCCGCGCGTTCGAGAAGGCCTCCCGCGCCAAGCCCGCCGAAGGTGCGCCCGCAGGCATCTACACCTGCAATTTTCCGCTCCACGATGCTACCGCGGCACTCTACGGCGTACTGCCCCAGGCCCTGGCCCCCGGCGCGAGAACCGCCACCTTCACCTATTTGACCGGCCGCGCGAACGGCTTTCTCAGGCCGTAGCCGGCAACACCCCGTGTCCAAAACGTTAAGACCGCGCGAACACCCTTGGCGAAGAAACGATGCCGATGTACAGCTTATGTTCATGTAGCGCGGCCTAAAAGGATGGGAGGCCGCGACCGGGGCCTCGTGTAAGCTTCTGGCTAATTCCTCAGGCGGAACCGGCAAGCGGGATTCTCCGATCCGGCGAACGCTTGTCATGGCCCATGCCGCGGTTGGCCAGAGCCGTTTTGGAACTCGTACAGCAGGAATGATACAGTACCCGATTTTCTTCGATCCCAAAAACCGGCGGGCCCGGCGTGTATCCCGCGCCGCCTGGGCGTTTGCCGTGATGAGCACGGTTGCGGTTGCGGTCTTCCTGTCGAGCCTCTTCGTCTTCCGCACGTTCCCCGATACGCTCAGGACCACGACCGTCCAGCGCTACTCGATGCTGAACGACGTAGCGAAAATTCAGCACCTCGTGCCCACGGTGCGCAACTTGGCCCGGAAGGCCCAGTCGCATAAACGCCGGTTCGGGCACTCGCTGCATCCGCTGGCCATGGCGGCGGCTCGTGCCAAAGGCCAGAAGACCGCGCCTGCGGAGCGGCGCGAAAAGCCGCTGACCGTCGGTTTTTATGCAAACTGGGACGATGCAAGCTTCGCCTCGCTCAGGAACAACATCCAGCATCTCGATTGGGTGGTCGCAAGCTGGCTCTACATGCTCGGCGACGACATGGACTTGAGGATCACGCTGGACGACAAGGCGCTTGAGCTGATCCGGCAGGAAAAGCCTTCGGCGTCGATTCTCGTCATGATCCAGAACTCGTCCGCCTATCAGTGGGACGGAGCGGGGCTCGCGCGCATGCTCGCCGATCCGCAAAAGCGGAAAGACCGGATCGATGGCATCGCGAAGTTCATCGAGGCCAACAATCTCCAAGGCGTCACCGTCGACTTCGAGCAGTTCCCCGATACCGCGCACAAGGATGTGCTGGCGTTCCTGGCCGAACTCTCCGCGGCGTTCAAACCGCATGGCTGGCTGGTCACGGTGGCGGTTCCGTTCGACGATCCATCCTGGAACTACAAGTCCTACGCCAAGCGCTGCGACTACCTCATGCTGATGGGGTACGACGAGCACTGGGCCTCGGGCGATGCGGGACCCGTCGCCTCGCAATCCTGGTTCTCGACACGCCTGGCGCTCAGGATGCGCGACCTCGACCCGGCCCACACCATCGTGGCTGTCGGCAGTTACGGATACGATTGGACGGAGGGTGCGCCGATGGCGGACGACATCACCTTTCAGGAGGTGATGCTGACGGCCAGGGACGCGAAGACCACCATCGAGTTCGATCCGGAAACGCTCAATCCACGTTTTTCCTATGGCGACGCCGGCAAGAAGCACCGGGTTTGGTTCCTCGACGCGGCGACGGCCTACAATCATTTGCGCGCGGCGGATAAATTCCGCCCGGTAGGTTACGCTCTTTGGCGCCTTGGGGCGGAGGATCCATCGATCTGGTCCATCCTTCCACGGACCTACAACGCGCCACCGCCCGCCTCGCTGGCGAGCATCAACCCGACCAACGATGTCAACTTCATCGGCCGGGGCGAGCTTTTGCAAATTGCGGCGGAGCCCTCGCCGGGCGCGCGCGAGTTCAAGGCCGACGACGCGAATGCCACGGTAATAGACGAAACTTACACCAAAATGCCGGCCTCATTCGTGATCCGGCGCGGCGGCGAGGTGCCAGGCAAGCTCGCGCTGACTTTCGACGATGGCCCCAGCGCCGAGTGGTCGCCCAAGATCCTCGACATATTGAAGGAGAAGGGCGTGCACGCGACCTTCTTCATCATCGGCGAGAACGGCGCGGCCAATCCCAGGCTCGTGCAGCGCATGCTGGCGGAAGGCCACGACCTCGGCAATCACACCTTTACGCACCCCAATATCGGCGAAACGCCCGATAGCGTGGCAGGCATCGAGCTGAACGCCACGCAGCGGCTGATCGAGGCGCTGACGGCGCGCTCGACAAGGCTGTTCCGGCCGCCCTATTTCGGCGATGCGGAGCCCTCCACGGCGCAGGAAATTGCGCCGATGAGGGTCGCCGAACACCTGGGCTACCTGACCGTTGGCTTGAAGGTCGACCCGGACGATTGGCAGGCCAAGGTAACGCCGGACGAGATGGTCAATATCGTCGTCAGGCAGGCTACGAATCCCGACCCCGAGAAGCGCGGGCAGATCGTTCTGCTGCATGACGGCGGCGGCGAGCGCTCGCGCACGCTGGCGGCGCTGCCGAAGATCATCGACACCATGCGGGAAAAGGGCTTCGAGTTCGCCACGGTCTCGGAGCTTGCCAAATGGACGAGGGATCAGGCCATGCCGCCGGTCCCGGCCGAGGAGGCGACGCCGGTGGTGAACAGGTATGTGTTCCTCACCTTCAGCTGGCTGCAGGAATCGCTGGCGGGCTTATTCGTATTGGCGATTGCGCTCGGTTTCGGCAGGCTGGCAATGCTTTGCGGCCTTGCATTGTTCGGCCACATCCGCGAGAGGGTCCGGCGTACGCCACCGGATCGGGATGAGCTTTCCGTCACCGTGCTCATCCCGGCCTTCAACGAGGAGCGTGTGATCGTCACCTCCATCACCCGCATCCTCGCAAGCACGCACCAGAAGCTCGATGTTATCGTCATCGACGATGGCTCGACGGACGGAACCTCGGAAGCCGTGCGCGGCGCATTTGGGGGCGAGCCCCGCGTGAAGCTCATCACGGCACGGAATGGCGGCAAGGCCAGGGCGACCAATCTGGGCCTGCAGCGCGCGGCGGGCGACATCGTGGTGGTGCTCGATGCCGATACGCAGTTCGAGCCTAAGACGATATCGAGGCTCGTGCGCTGGTTTGCCGACCCGAAGATTGGCGCGGTGGCGGGCAATGCAAAGGTCGGCAACCGGATCAACATGCTGACCCGCTGGCAGGCGCTCGAATATATCACGGCGCAAAATCTGGAGCGCCGGGCGTTGGCAACCCTTGGTTGCATCACCGTGGTGCCTGGCGCGGTTGGAGCGTGGCGGCGCGAGGCAATCGTGAACCTTGGCGGTTTCCCGGTGGACACGCTCGCCGAGGACCAGGACCTCACCATCCAGGTCCAGCGCGAGGGCGGAAAAGTGGTGTTCGACGCCTCCGCCATAGCCTGGACGGAAGCCCCAGACACGGTCGCCGGCCTTGCGAAGCAGCGCTTCCGCTGGGCGTTCGGCACGCTGCAATGTATGTGGAAGCACCGGCGCATGAGCCTCAATCCACGCTATGGGGCGCTGGGGCTCGTGGCGTTGCCGCAGGTCTGGCTTTTTCAGATCGCACTGGCGCTGGTCTCGCCGCTCGTGGACTTGGCACTGATCGTTCAGATCGTAAGGACACTGACCGACTACTTGCAGCACGGCGAGCAGTTCAACTCGGAGAACCTGCTCATCACCGCGAGCTACTATGCCGCCTTCGTGGCCGTCGATCTCACGGCGGCTGTAATCGCCTTCCTGCTTGAGCGGAAGGAGAAGCGATCGTTGTTGTGGTGGCTCGTCTTACAGCGCTTCGGCTACCGCCAGATCATGTATTACGTGGTTGTGAAGTCGGTGATCAAGGCGGTGCAAGGCCGGCTCGTCGGCTGGGGCAAGCTCGAACGCAAGGCGACCGTCTCAACCGGAGGGCTTTAGGGCGGACGGAAACGCTTGGTGTCGTCAGGCGGCGCGGTGCCTTGAAGTGAGGGGATCTCCCCACATCCTTCTCCCACGCAAACTCGCCTTGGCGAGCTTGCCTCTCCAAAGTGTTCGTATCCGCAAGCGGATACGGATGGGAGAAGGCACCCTCGAACTACCCGCAGCACGACTTCTAGCGTTCCCTCTCCCACAGGGAGGGACAGGGTGAGGGCGTGAAGGCTTAGAGCATACCGCAGGCATTCTCACACCTTCGCGGGGCGCCGCGAATTTCTTGCAAGTGCCATGGCGGCTATCGCGTGACGATAGCCTTCCAAGGGCCATCGGGCACCTGAGCGGCATCCACGAAGCGCCATTCGGTTCGCGCGCTGTCCTCGATGCCCAGATATTGCGCGGTGGCCGGCGAGATATCGAGGCCGGCCTTGAGCCCCTGTTTGTTCTTTGGCTTCTTGGCCTCGCCGAACACCCAATCGAAGTCGTCCTCTCCCATCGGGCCGGCATCCTGCCATTGGGCATAGCAGGACTTGTCCTTGTAGCGGATTTCGACCCAGCGGTTCCGGGTCAGCGGCTCACGGTTGCCGCCAAATCCCGGAATCCTTTTCGCGGCCTCCTTGAGCTTGCCGTTCCTGTCCACCTCGGCGAAAGGCAGCGCGACATAGAAGGGGTTTTGCTTGGGCTTGAAGCCGGCGGGGAAATAGCCGCTGCGGTGCTTTGGAGAATCCACGCCGCCAAAATGCTTCAGCCACTGCGGATCCCAATAGCTGCCGAGATTGTCGATGTAGGCATTCTCGGAGTTCGCGTCCTCGCCGACCCAGAACACCGTAGTGACCGTCTTTTTGAAACTGTTCATGGTGGCGGAGGGCTCGGGTGCGTAGTTGATCCTGTTCCGTACGCTGCCAGCCGGGTCTTGGACCTGGCCCGCAGCGGTAGAATAGCAAAGGGGAAGGGCCAATAGAATGGCGCCTGCAATCCTGCGCGTCATGAAGCTCCTTGCGGGAACGGTTCATCTGGCAGCCGGTGTCCGTCATGGAGCACCGCGAACAGCAAACCGATCATGCCATTGATGCCGTGCGGACTTGTTCGCGCGCCCAGGAAGGGGATTTGCGCCGTTGCCGCGTGTTATCGTCAAAACCTTATCGCTAATTTTGGTGACAATTGGAAGGCGGCTTCCTTTGCCGGCATGCCAGCGCAGCCCAGCGCTCCCGCAACAGGTCCGGTGCGAAGGCTCACAAAGATGGCTAGAGGGGGCTTGCATCCCATGCGAATTTGGGCAATAAGAGCGGGCCGGTGACGCAAGCCACTGGAGAGAGCGGGCGTAGCTCAGGGGTAGAGCATAACCTTGCCAAGGTTAGGGTCGGGCGTTCGAATCGCCTCGCCCGCTCCAATAAAATCAAAGGCTTAGCAGTTATCCCCACGCTAAGAAAATCTCCGAAGTAAGCAGCATGTAAGCAACGAGCACGATTTCGCTCCCTCTTGGGGCTGAAACCTGTGCAGTCCTGTATGACGTGTTTTTCGCCACCCCCACCCGATATCACAGGCAGGGGGCGCAGCCGGGTGAAGCGGGCGCATTCACACATGAAGCAAACTACTTCTTTAGATACTTTCAGAGATACCCTCCATGGCAGGCGGCTTGCGGATTTTGTCGCCACCTCTGCTGACGCCGACAGCGCCGACACAGGGCGCCCCTGGATTTCCCAAAACTTGTAATAAATCGTTAACCACTATCACGGGTTGTGGGTTGCTCCTGTATCGTATTGACGAAATGTCAACTCTTCGCTAGATATGATCAAATTGCGTTGGCTGAGGAATCGAGGATGATTGGTACTCATTATGTTTCGGAAACGCAGATATTGCAACGTGTTGCTCGCGATCCTCAGTGCCGATTCAGATGGACCTTTCACGCCCAAGAGCAGATGGTAGCGCGCCGGATTACTGCCGAAGATGTGATACACGCTTTGATGCATGGTCATGTTATGCTGGAAGAGTACAAAAAAGATATCCTTTGGAGAGTTGATGGAGCCGACATCGATGGCAACCAGCTTGGGGTGTCGGTTGCAGTGAACGAAAGCGCGATAACGATCAAGGTGGTTACTGCGTTTTGATGCCTGGGGACAAGATAATGAACGGGAAGCAGAAAGACGACTCGTTACGTTCCGTGAGCAGAGGGAAAGTGGCACTGGCGGATCAAGTTGGCCCGCGCCAGGAGAAGATGATGGACCGGGAGTTAAAAGAGTACAACGCAACACCCCTCGTCGGCCTCCGCACAACCGTGTGTGGTTCGGCGATCCTAAACGAGGTAGACGACACTGTTGAAGTGCCAAATCTGCGCGAACTGGCGGCGGCTGCCGCGGTGGCGCGTTGCCTCATGCCAATCCGGCTGCGTGGCTATGAGGTCAAGGCAATCCGTAAGATCATGAGATGCACGCTCGCCGAGCTAGCAAAAAGGATGGATGAGCGGACTGCCCCCGAAACTGTCTCGCGCTGGGAAAGCGAAGCGCAGGCAATGGGCGGGTATGCTGAAAAAATCCTTCGGCTCGTAGCCTGTGAGGCTCTCACAGCTGACGCACCGGGCGTCGAGTACAAGGCATCGATGATCGCGGAGCTGGTGATTATCGACCCATGGCGGGCTGATCCTGAATTTGAAGTCCCGTCAATCGTACTGACAAGGGTGCGACTAAAGGAGCAGTCAGGGTCAATCATCAACGCCTGGGAGAAAAAGGCGGCCTAAGGAAATCGAAAAGCAAGAGAAGGCAGCCCATCTAGGGCGCCTACTCTGTGATCAACGAAAGCGCTACCTCACTGCTTTGTGGCCGCCTTGATCATGCGGTAGACGCTACCCGCCCATGGCTCTTGCTGCCAAGGCGCCCAACTCCATCCTTGTCGGCAATTGCGTCACTCGCACCAGGCGTCCGCAGTGCTCCCCAATTCGCACGACTTTTCCCGAACCCGCCAAGCTCCTTTTCGGCTTTACCAAGCGGAACGAATCAGGCACACTTAACAAATAGTTAAGTGCAGCTCCGGCCGCTGCTGAAACCGCCCGCTCGGCTAGCCACCGTCAAAAGGCTCGCCGCCTTCTCAGGGCGTCACCTGGGTCGCTCGGAGCCTCCGTCATCGGGCCGCTCGCGCTGCGCATGCGCAATCCCAGATAAAAATGACGAGAGGCTAATTATGCTCGCAATACAGAGCGCGGAGCCGAATTGCGCTTATTCGGCGACCGCTGACGAATGGTTCACGACCCCTGAGGCCGCACAGCACTTAAGAGTATCCACGCAATGGCTAGAGAAGCTACGGAGCTGGGGCGGCGGCCCGGATTTCCATCGCCTTGGCCGGCGCGTCCTTTATCGCCGATCCGCGCTCGATAATTGGGCGGCGGCGCGCGTCTACAGCTCTACCTCGGACCAGGGGAGGGCAGCCTAATGTCTCTTTTTAACTGGAGCGAGACCGCATCCAATAATGCCACCGCTGACGCGTCCGTGAATTGGCGCGAGGGAATGTCGCCAAGCGGCGTGAACGACAGCGGCCGCGCCATGATGGCCGCGGTGGCGAAATATCGAAATGATATTTCCGGCGTCTTGGCTGCAACCGGCACCGCCTCAGCTTACGCCGTGAGTTCACGCCAGAACACAGGCGGCACACTTTATGATGGCTTCCGGATCTCATTCCGCGCGCCGGCGTCGAATTCCGGTGCTGTGACTCTGGCGGTAGATGGCTCCACCGCGGCGCCGCTGCGCATAGCTCCTGGCGTTGATTGTTGGGGCAATCTCTTGAATGCAGGCAGCGTCTACTCAGCCGTCTACGTGGCTGCAACTGGCGAGTGGTTATTGGATGGATACTTAAATCAGGGGGTTCCCACCGGAACTCCATTGGATTGGTTTCTAGCATCGCCGCCGCCTGGGTGGCTGTTCATTGATGGCAGGACCATCGGTAACGCCACATCGTCAGCCACATCGCGCGCGAACGCCGACACCTGGAATTTGTTCAATGTGTTGTGGGGTTCGACCCTTGGCCTAACGGTTTCAGGCGGCCGTGGTGCAAGTGCTGCGGCGGACTTCGCGGCAAGTAAGCAGCTATCGCTCCCCGATACCAGCGGCCGCATTATGGTTGGCGCCGACAACATGAGCGGTACGGCGCGCGGGGTTTTAACCACAGCAACCACGCTTGGTGCAGCGCTCGGCGAGCAGAGTCATGCGTTGACGGCAGCCGAAAACGGACCGCATGCTCACGGCGTGACCGATGGAGGCCACGTGCATGGCGTGAACGATCCTGGGCACGCGCACTATATGCCCGAGAACCTGGTGCAGGTGACCGGCGCAGCGGGATATTCAATATATTCAGGAGCTGGTGTTAACGCCGCATCCGATCTTTGGTCGAGCAGCGCGGGAACTGGCATTTCCATCCAGTCCCACACCACAGGAATATCCATACAAAATAACGGCAGCGGCACAGCGCACAACAACGTGCAGCCGTCTATAGTCGTGAATAAGATTATCAAGCTATAACACACGCGAAAGGCGGCACTATTACGATGGTGCCGCCTCCTTTTTTTGAGCACAATGTGAAGGACTATTCAATGACACCGCAAAACGTTGCCCAAGATCCTTGGGCGCAATTCCCTGACGCTCCGGTGCAGGCGCAACCGCAGCAATCGGCCGCCGATCCTTGGGCGCAATTTCCCGATGCCCCCGCCCATATGCAAAAGTATGGCAGGTTTGCTGATTTGGTCCCAGCCAGCGCAGCTACGGCGCAGCCAAGCTTTGGCGCGTTTACAGACCTGGTGCCAGGGAACCAGCCGCAAGGCTTTACGGCGCCTGGCGTCGATCTCGCGGGCATGGACCAGGAGAGCGCGCAGAAGTGGCTTGGCACGGTACCGGAGCAACAGCGCGGTGCGGCGCGCACCGCATGGGCTGATGCGCATGTTGCGAAGGAGCGGCAAGACCATCCTTATTGGGCTCGCTTCACCGATGCGACCGGCCGCGTGACGCGCGCCGTTCCAGCGCTTGGGGCTTACCTGGACGAGCTGGACGCCGGCACGCACGCGCTCATGGGCGGCGATTACGACACGCAGCTTGAATATCAGCGCGCCCAGGCTCGCGCCACGGAAGCGGCAGGCAAGGACACGGCAAAGCTCGGCACTCTGCCGTGGATTGGCGACGTGCATGTGAGTGGGCTTGAGAAGGCGGTAGGCGCGCTCGCTGGAGGTGCAGCACTTCCGCAAGCGTCGATCATGAAGGGGGCAGGCTTCCTTCCGAACGCTATAAACACGGGCGCCACGGTAGCAGGTTACGGGGCCGCCCAGGGGTTCGGCGAGGGCGAGGGAGCCGAGAACCGCTTAGGGAAGGCGGCAGAAGATGCGGTGATTGGTGGAATCGGAGGCGCAGCGCTGGGCGGCGCGGCAGGAAAAATTCTTGAACACTATTCGCCGGCATCTATCCAGACCCCACAAATCACAGCAGCCGGGCCGAACCGCGCAGCTGTGATAGAGGCTGCGGACAGCCTGCCTACCGGCGCAACTACTGCCGCTGGCGCACCGCAGACTGTCACCGTGCCTGAATTTCTGGCTTCTGACGGCGGCATGGCACGCGGCACCGCCGGTGTTCTCTCCGGGCAACCGCTCACCGGGTCAATCATCCGGGACGCGGCGGCGAATTCGTCAAGGCAGCTCGGGGAAGCGGCCGGAAAGGTTGCCGAAGATCTCAGCACAACGGGCCGGGCGGCCAATGCGGCGGACATCACAGACGCGGCGCGCGTTGCCGGGGAAATGGCGAAAGGCGGCCTGGAAAATTGGGTAACAGGCGCCTCGCGGAATATTTCAAAACGGCTTTACGATGCCGTTGACAATGACGTTCAGCGCAACGCACTCGCGCCGCTAACAAACACAAGAAGGATAGCGGGAGAATTGACGGCGGCGGACATGGAAGCCGCCAGCGGAATTAACGCCCCTGCGATACGGCTGGTAACCGATGCGCTTCAGCGTCCTGGCGGGATGACGTACACCGGGATTAAAGAGCTGCGCACACGCATTGGGCAAATGCTCGACGGCAGCATTCTGCCGGAAGCCGGCACGCCAATGCCCGCGCTGAAGCGTATTTACGGTGCGCTTTCTACGGACTTGCGAACGTCAGTGCAGATAAATGGAACTCAAAAAGCGCTCACTTTATTTGACAAGGCAAATGCAATTCACAGCAAAATCGCAGACCAAAGGGAAGCAATAGCGAGTATAATTGGAAAAGAAAACACGATAACACCGGAAGCCTTTACTAACAAAATCACAAATATGGCTAGCACTGGCTCAAGTGCAGACATAACAAATCTACTGTTACTTAAAAAGCGTATGGGAAATACTTCGTGGGGTGAGATATCCTCTGCGATAGTGCAGCGCCTTGGCAGAGGGCAGAACGCGAACGCCGGAACGCCTGGCGTTGCCGACGGCTTCAGCCCGGATAGGTTCCTGACCGCCTACGGCAAGCTTTCGGAAAGCGGAAAGGGCGCGCTATTTTCTTCCGCTCACCGGCAGGCGCTAGACAACGTTTCCACGGTGTCGAGCCGCCTTCGCGATATGAGGCAATTCCAAAATCCATCAGGAACAGCCCAAGTGGTCGGTGGCACATCGCTTTTGGGGGCTATCGGAACGGCGATAGCAACGGCAAATCCGGTACCGGCCGCGTGGGCTGCCACTCAGGTTGGGGTGACCGCCGTTTTATCCAAAATGCTTTCCAGGCCTGCCACCGCGCAGACCATCGGGCGCTTCGGTAATTCCGTCTACAGCTACGCCACCAGCGGCACAGGGCAGGCCATGGCGAGGTTCATGACCGCTAACATGGCTAAGGTTATCGCGGACGAAACTGGGGGCGATGAACGGCGGGTGCAGCAGAGCCTGGAGCAAAGCATGGGGGTGCAAGGCTTGCAGATCGTGCGCGGCCGGGTGGCGGCTTAGGCGGTCACAGCGAGGGCACTGGCGGCGGGTAGCCGCTGGCGGTGCCATCCTACCGGGCGCCCGGCTTATCTGGCGTCATGCGCAAAGGTGGCAGTCCATGTCCCGGTTGCGCGCACCACGGAAAGGCTGACGCACACGCTATGAAGTAGATGCTTTTTGCCGGTGGGCAGTAAACGGCATCACCGATCAAGCCACAAAAGCACGCGGCGCGAAAAATGGGTAAGATTATCATATTCCTGTTGGGGTACGCTGCCGCGCTTGTAACTGTCGCGGCTTGGCCTCGCAGCAAACAAAAAGCCAGGCAGCAGCAAGAGGAAATATCAATTCGCGGACGTGAGCCTGAAGGCGAAGGCCATACGGCACAGGCAATTAGTGTTTTCGCCGCGGTGCCATCTTTTGCGCCGCCGCTGCTGCAATCGCCAGCCACTCCCAAGATAAAGCGCAGCAAAGAGCTTAGGGTGCTCGCGGTTGCTAATCAAAAAGGCGGCGTAGGTAAGACGACGACAGTGATCAATCTTGGTGCTGCCCTGGCAGCGATTGGCGAGCGCGTGCTTGTGATTGACCTCGACCCGAAAGGCAATGCAAGCACTGGGCTCGGCCTGCCTGAAGCGGTGCGGCACGTATCCACCGCCGATGTTCTGGCAGGCGCTGCGGCGCTCACTCAGGCCGTCACGCCGGCTGCGGTGCCAGGCCTCTACGTGGTGCCAGCGACGCGGGATCTGGCCGGTCTTGAGCCCGAAATTTCGGCTGCGCCTAATCGAGCCTATTTCCTGCGCGACGCCATCAATTCCTTGAGGGCTTCCGAGCGAGACCGGCCTCCCCATGAGCGGCTTGGCTATGTCCTGATCGATTGCCCGCCATCGCTCAGCATCTTTACGTTGAATGCACTGGCTGCGGCTGACGCGGCGCTGTTGCCCGTACAATGCGAATTCTTTGCGCTCAAAGGCATCGCCCAGCTTAAGGAAACTATCGACTTCGTGCGGTCCAGCCTCAATCCCGCGATAGAGATCCAGGGTGTTGTGCTGACCATGCACGATATCCGCACCAAGCTCGCGGACGAAGTGGCAGCCGAAGTCCGTAGCTTCTTCGGCCGGAAAGTGTACGAGACGGTGATTCCGCGCCATCCAACTGTTGCTGAAGCCCCTGCACATGGCGAACCGCTGCTTTTGTATAATCACAAGAGCGCAGGCAGCCGGGCCTATATGGAGCTGGCCGCTGAAATGATCGACCGCGAACGCTTGCTGGTGACCGCGGAGACCCAAAGGGGCGAATGCTTGCCCTAAGTGAGGCAGTGCAGATGATAGGCTACCTTGGCGACAATTCGTTTAATAGCAGCGGTTTATGGCTTTTGGGAGCGTGAACGCATCCTGAACAAAGTGTGCCAAAAGGCCTGGCACAGCGAAAGAAATCGTTCACGCTTCGTTCGTGCCAGAGGTGGCGGGAAGCCCAGCGCTGAGCTTCCCGCCTTTCGTGTCAGTGAGTGGTCCCGTGCTGGCTGCCTTCGAAGGGCTCTTGATCGTCATCGACAATGGGATCGAAACCTGTGCCCGTGAAGCCCAATGCTTCGCCGGTTATCCCGTGAAGCCGCATCAAGGTGCGCAGCACATTCCTGCGGATCGAGTCGAGTTTGGCGCCGCGAACGTCGCGGGCAGCTTCACTCTCAAGTTCGACGCTGCCGCATAGGAGCATGTCAAGGTGATGGTCAGCCACCTGAAGGAGGATGCAGCATTCGCGAATGGTGCGAGGACTTTGTAGCGAAAGAAGGTCGGTTATGTGGGCGTCTTCACTAACAACCGCCTGCTCTTTACGCTCAAAGTGCGAATGTAAGCGTTCGTATTGCGTGGAATCTATCTTCGACAGCTCGCATGTATCGCGTTCAATCTGATGTTTTTCTCGCCAGATATTGTTGCGATGTTCGTTGAGGTGCTCAATGATGCTAGTTTGCGCATCCTGCGCGACCCGCAGCGCCTTGCTTCCATTCGTGCGATGGGCTTGGCTTGCTGCACAATCGAGGGTAATTAAGGTCATGATAATGGGTCTCCTGAGCCCGTTGTCGGGCTGGTGTCCGGCGTTCATCCGGGCATCAGCCGCTATTTCTACTCAGCACACTTAAGACAAATGCACGTATTTCGGACGCGATAATTGCACAAGGCTGCTTTTAAGCTCATATTCTAAATATTTCGTTACAGATTGCATATAAGTCGCAAGTTCGCGATAGTTCCAGAGCTTGGCGAAGTCTCGATCCATCCTCTTTATGGAGCCAGGCAATGGGGTTAGGTCTTCGGAGAAGACAACAATAAGGTCGCGCGCTGTAACCGGATCGCCTAGATCATGAAATATAACCTTATCGAGCAGCAAGGCGAGGCGATAGGGAGCCGCCTTCTCGGTCTCAACCCAAAGATCGACCAGTTTTGAGAAACCGGCTCGCCACCTTGGGCAGGCTATCAACCAGTCTAGGCCTTCGTCAGTCGATGGATGGAGTGCGATCATCCTCGCCTCACGCTTTCGATGCGCTCAATGGGCGGCTCGCCTTGCTGTGCGAAATAGGCGTCCAAAGCTTCATCAAGAAGTTGTTGCAAGCTGGTATTACGATCAAGCGCTCTCTGCTTGAGTCTGCGATGTGTAGCGATGGAAACAAAATAGGTTATGTTGGTTTTCTTCTCGGAGCGCACCCGCAGCGCCGCCTTTGCCGTTTCCTCTTTAATTGCATCGCCACTCAGTGCTGCGGCTGTTTCAGCAGAAATGCTTGAGTTTTTCTTAATCATAATACGACTTCCTTTGCAATCCAGTTGAATAGGGCTTTAAATTCGGCTGCGCTCTCGCTCTTGGCGTCCGCTTCGCATGTGCATTTGCCGGCCGCCACCGCGTCAGGAACCAAGAGCCGCTGCACTATGATGGTTGGCGCGACCGGATGCCCTAGATCCTGGAGCGTTGCGGCCACCTGCTTAGCGCGTCTCCGCTCGGCCTGGGGCGGACTAATCGAAATGAGGTAGCTGTATCGCTTCTTGGCGCGCTTGGCCGCCAGGACGGTCGCCGCGCTGGCCTCGACATCGATATCGAGCGGACGCACCGGAATCAGGATTAGATCGCTCGCCACAAGCCCGGCGCTCGCCACTGGTGAATTGCGGCCTGGCAAGTCGAGAAAGACCCATTCGAAGCCTTCAGATTGAAGCTTTGCCAAAAGCGGGGAAAGCGTCACGGCGTTCGCTTCATGCACGCTTGGCGTGTCCTGGCTGCGCCGTTTGCCCCATCGCAGCGCCGTGCCCTGCTCATAGTCCATATCAACCAGCGCGGCCCTGTGCCCAGCCGCTACCGCTTCGCATGCCAGGTTGATGGCTGTGGCGGATTTGCCGCAACCTCCCTTCTGCTGCCCAAGGGCTATGACGCGCATCGCCGCCTCGATGGTTGAAATGTTTACTAATACAACCTATGGTTAATTCACCATGTCGTCAAGCAGTGAATTAGTGAGTTAGTGAATTAGGAAGCGGAAGGCGGGGGAGCCTCAATGCACACAATTCGAATTGCCATCGGCGCGGGTCTCGCGCTCGCATTGAGCGGGCTAAGCATCGCGTGCTGTTTCCTGTTCGGCATCCATCTGGCGCCGGGCAATGAGGGGCTGATTTACGGCGCCTTGGGGGGCGTGGCGGATGCACTCAAGGCTCTCCTGCCGCTCGCCATTGCTGCCGGCATCGCCTCAGGACAAAGAGGCAGGGCCGCAATTGGAGCCTTCCTATTCATTGTTTTTTCAGTCTACAGCTTCGCCAGCGAGCTTGGCCTCTACGCCATGAGCCGGGACGCTCAAGCCAGTTCCACGTCAGCGGGGAAGGAGGCCTATGCGGACCTCAAGGACGAGCGCGCACGAATTCAGGATCGTCTCAAGGCGCTAGGACAAACTCGACCGGTCAGGACGGTTTCCGCCGAATTAACAGGACAAAGACAAAACGCCCTCTGGCAATCTTCCCAGGAGTGTCATGAGGCGACGGTGCAGGCGAGCCGGACCTTTTGCGCTGGCGTTGCGAAGCTCGAAGGCGAGCTGGCGGCGGCGCAGGAAGCGGAAGGGCTCCGGGCGAAAGACAGCGAGCTGGGGCAGAAACTCGCGGGCGTGAACCTGGCCGAAGCGCTGAAATCCGCCGATCCGCAGAGCGAGGCGCTTGCCCGTCTTACCGGTTGGCCGGCGGCTTCAATCAAAGACGCGCTCGCAATCTTGGTCGCACTCTTGATCGAACTTGGCTCCGGCTTCGGCCTCTACGCTGCGACGGCCTCAGGAAGCTCCACAGCCGCGAAGCAGGATCATCCCGCCGATGTACCGGCACAGGACGAAGCACCTGCCACGCCTCAGCGGCGAGTCATGGCGGCATGCTCTAATCGTCCTGCCAGGGTGACAGAGGCAGTGCCGGCGCCCGACACTGCGGCGGACCCGGTTCGCGCCTTCGCCAGGGCGGCGCTCGTCACGAAGGCCGGCCGGGAGATCCCCGCTGCCGATCTCTACGCGGCCTTTGCCCGGTGGGCTGAGAACGGCGGGCAGGAGGTGCTTAGCCCGGCCGGATTTGGGCGCAGGCTCACGGCTTTGAAATTCCAGCGCATTAAGCGCGGCGGCTCGATCTATTACGCGGGGATTGATATTGCCTGCGGTGCCGGGCGCAAGGCCGTGGCAAGGGCGTGAGGTGCGGGGCACTGGGCCGCCCATGGGGGCGCTCTCCAGTGCGGTCGGCTCATGCCACCGGCCGGACCGCACGCCGCAGCGCCCGTGTGGCGCACCGCAGCCGGGGCCGCTAGCCGTGGGCGGCCTTCCCTCAACGATGCAAACCGTCTTCACGAAAAGTTGAACTCCACAGCCAGCACCACGCGCCGCGTGCAACAAAATCCGGCGCACACGCGGTGGCTGTAGGGCTTGCGCGAAGTGTATCGCGCGAAGTCTCACGATGTTATTTCATATGTGAAGTAGTGTTTCCGTTCTTTGGAGCCTTCGATAATTAATAAATGTGCAAAAGTGCTTGATCTAACAAAATAAACTGGTGTATTCCTGTTATTGAAAGGGGCCCGCAAATGCTAACGGAACGACAACAAACAATTCTTAGATCGGTAAAGAAATTGTCCGATGCACTGGGTATGCCGCCAACTCTAAAAGAGATCGGCGACGATGTGTATTTATCGATCTTTCCTGTGCGGAATACGATCATCGAGCTAGCGAAGCTCGGCTTCGTTAAGCGGCTGCCTCACCAGCCCCGGACGATCACTATCATTCGCATGCCAGCGGAAACGCGAGCGGCGCATTAGTTCAGCATAAGACGCGTCTTACGTGTCTTATGTGCATTGCGTGTTTGACGTGTTGTTTCGCGGGCAAGAAAAAGCCCGCTCAGTGGCGGGCTTGAATTCTAAAAGCGAAAGTTGGCTTGGCGGCTGACACTTTTCGCGTCTGGGGATTTGGGAATCGAGCTTCGACCAGTTCAACACTTAGATCGGCAGTGATGCGACTCAACTCTTGCGATATTTTGATAACGCATTTTTCGCATGAATGCAAGCGCCGCGCTGCTGATCCTCGGACTAAAATTAGAGGGAAGCAGAAGCAATGGCTAAAATTGGTACGACGCTCTATTGCGTTAAGCGTGAAGATAAAAATGGCGCGTATAGGCAGCACGCTCTCGAATACCTAAACGCTGGATATAGTCCGCTTGCCATAAAGCAGGGCTCAAAGCGGCCGGTTGAGGAAGCGTGGTCTGAGCTGTGCGACAGGCCGCATTCTGAGGCGGAAATTCAACTGCGCATCGGCCGTTATGATCGGCACGGTATCGGCATCGCGCTCGGCTACAACGGCGTGATTGCTATCGATGTGGACACAGAACATCCGGAAATTATTGGAGCTATCAAAAGCGCATTGCCAAGAAGCGCCTTCAATAAACGAGGCAAAAAAGGGTGGACGCTCTTTTTCCGCTATGTTTCTGGCGAAGCACCAAGCAGACACCTCAAGGGAAAAGACAAGACTATCATTGTAGACATACTTGGCTACGGTTGCCAGACTGTATTGCCGCCAACCATCCACCCAGAAACTAAGCAAGAGTACACGTGGTACGGTGCATCACTTCTCGAATGCATAGCTGAAGACCTTCCAGCGCTTACTGCGGAAGATCTTGAGGCGCTTGAAGCTGCGCTCAAGCCGTATCTTTGGGAGCGCCCTTCGTGGTCAGCGGATGAGCTTAGCTGCGAGGTCCGGGCGCCAGGTCGGCCGTTCAACGACATCGATCGGCGGCGCTATGAGCGCAACGCGGAAATGGCGCTCGCGGCGCGAACCAAGAATGTGGCTGAAACTCCGGCAGGCGCGCGCAACGGCGCCTTGTTCAGCGACATGTGCTACATCTCAAAGCAGGTACATCACGGCATTCTATCGGAAGATGCCGTAATTGCAGCCATGATGGACGCCTGCCACAAGAATGGGCTTGTGCGCGATGATGGCGCGCCGGCTTGCCTGGCCACCATTCGAAGCGCGCTCTATATCTCCCGCAACGATCCGCTGCCGATGCTTAAGGACCGCCCTCGGCCCGAAGATTGGGAGCAAAGCCAGGACGCCAAGACCGGCAGCCCCGGCGACGAATGGTCCGAACTGCAACCGCTGTTCGCCACTATCGCTCGGAGACGCTATCCGGTTGAGGTGCTTCCCGGCCTCATTCAAGATGCGGTTCGCGAGGTGCAGGGCTTCATGCAGACGCCAGTCGAGATGGCGGCCCTGTCGGCGCTGGCGGCAGCTTCCGCCAGCGTGCAGCATCTTGCGGACGTGGCGCGGGGCGAAAGGCTGGCAGGCCCGGTCAGCCTGTGGACGCTGGTTGTGGCGAAGTCCGGCGAACGCAAGACTGCGCTGGATGATCATTTCACGAAGCACATCCGGGCATATGAAGCCGTGAAGGCCCTCGAAATGAAACCGGCTGTCGAGGCAGCAAAAAAGCAGATCGCAGCGCACCAAGCCAAGGAAAAGGGCTTGCTGGCAGCTATCGAGAAATGCGCGAAGGACGGCAAGCCGGACGACAGATTCAAAGCCGATCTTAACAACATGCCGTCCGCGCCGGAAATGCCCCGCGTTCCCTTCATCCTGCGGGGCGATGACACAACCGAGGCGCTAGCATATTCCTTGGCGCACGTCTGGCCATCTGGCGCCCTTCTTGAAAGCGAAGGCGGGACGATGCTCGGCTCCCATTCCATGGGGACCGAAAAGATTACGTATAGCCTGGCCGTTAAAAACAAGGCGTGGGACGGCGGACAGCACCCAATGGGGCGGCGCACTTCGGAAAGCTACGTCTTGCGCGATGTGCGGTTCACGCAAGGCTTGCAGGTTCAACCGGCCGTTTTGCGGGAGTTCCAGACAAAGAACGGCGCCCTGACACGCGGGATAGGCTTCTGGGCCCGTTTCCTGTTTGCTGACCCGAAATCCACACAGGGCACCCGCTTTTGGACTGAACCGCCAGAGAATACGCCAAAGCTTGGCAGGTTTCAGGCGCGCCTTTCCGAGCTTCTTGAAACGAAGACCACATTTACGGAAAGCGGCGGCCTGGATCCTGTGAAGCTCATGCTTTCCCCCGAAGGCAAGACGGCATGGATTGAGGCCTACAACTCTATCGAGGATAAGCTTGGGGATGAAGGCGAACTTGATGCAATCTCGGACATTGCCTCGAAGGCTGCGGACAATGTTGCACGCATCGCCGCAATCTTCCACGTCATCGAAAATGGGCCCAGCGGGGCTATTTCAGCCGAGAATGTTTCGCGGGCGGCGGCTCTTGTGGATTGGCATTTGCACGAAGCGCGGCGCTTCTTCGCAGACATGTCCGCATCGCCGGAAGAACGGAATGCCGCCGATCTGGAACGTTGGCTTATCCAAGCCTGCAAGGCCAAGGGGTCCACATCAGTCTCGCGGCGCGATGCACAGCGGGAATTCGGCAGGGGAAGCAAGCAGGGGGGTGTTAAAGTCGACAAAGGGCTTGCCGTGCTGGCAGAGCTTGGCCGCGCACGGCTCGTAATCGATGGCGGCAAGAAATCAATCGAAGTCCGGCCGGAGTTGGTCGATGGGGGTACAAATGCCCCATTCTAAAAAACCAAGTATGTCGGCGCTGTCATCACGGCCGCCGACACCCGGAACGCCGGGGTGGGAAGGCAGGAAACCCGACGCTGCAAGGCTTCGCGGCTTCTCTCTTTCGGCATTGTCGGCGTTGTCGGCGTTGTCGGCGTCAGCAAGGCCCTTGCGTGAAAATGAGGCCACCCATGATTGACCCGCACGCGAACGGCGCATGCATCATTGCGAAAGGTGAGTACATCGCCAAAATACTGAACATTACATATTGCAACGATCTCGCGACGCCATCAATTATCAGAGCAATCGCGTTGCAGTTGTATGTGGGTGAATGCGAAGTGGATAGGATATATCTAAACTATTTTCTACCGCTCAACGATAGACACTATTTCATGCGTAGTGAGATGTGCTTTCAAAAGATATTAGATGCACTCAATATTAGCTATGATGCTGCCGGGCGTAACCGCATTTTTGTTCTAAGAGTGCCGAATGACAATGAGGTGGACAGCATCTCAGCCAGGCCAGCGAGCGCGGCCGAAAAGAACCGGCTCCTGCGAGCGGCTGCATGCTGGGAAGCGAAACGCAAGGGCCGGTGGCTGCATTGAGGCGTAGGGGGCTCACAGAGGCGCGCTTGCCAGTTGGTGCACTGGCGAGCGGCCAAGCACGAAACTGCCGCCAGCGAGTCAGATTTCGCGCCTGGCGGCGTATTTCTCGCGGTAGCGATCTGCACCGCGACTGAAACGGAAGGCAACCATAGGAAAGGAAGGCGAAATGATAAATAATGCTGAAGTTGACGGACATATAAAAGAACTTCTTGTTGCCTATGCAAAGGATGGCAAGCAGGTGATTGAAACACTATTGAAGGACACGCCGGTTATCTTCCTCCAGATCGTTGGCCGTATAGCGCTTCTTGATTATGCGTCGGAAGTGGAACGTAAAGCGTTCTGGCGTTGGATGGATAGTATTGCGGTGTAAGTCTGTTGCACTGCGCTGTATTTGCATATATATGTTGGGAATATGTGGGGGATATCATGAGAAAGACTTCAAAAACTAAGGTAGAGTCTGGGAAGGCGAAGCCGCGCCGGGCCAGGAAGAAGCCAGCCGCACAGTTGCCGCCTATCGCCGCGACCGGGATCGACGCCCCAGCGGTAGGGGGGCGGCCCGAAGGACGGCCTACAGATTACCGGCCTGAGTTTGCCAAGATCGCCAAAGCAATGGCAAAGTTGGGTGCAACCGATTACGAGCTTGCGCTTGAGTTCAGTGTTAACACGTCAACAATATGGTATTGGCGCTCTAAGCACGAAGACTTTTCCAATGCACTCAAGGAAGGCAAGGCGGCCTTTGACGACAGAATTGAGCGCTCTCTTGCTCAGCGGGCTGCTGGTTACTCGTTCAACACAGAAAAGATTATTTCTTTTGAAGGAACGCCGACAAGAGTTGCAGTAGTAGAGCACGTCCCACCGGACGTTGGCGCTATCAAGCTTTGGTTGAGCAACCGGCGTCCTGGAGAGTGGCGCGATAAACAGGAGGTTGCCCTGAGTGGGACTGACGCCTTCGTTGCGATGTGGAAAGCTATTTCGGAAAACGCGATAAAGGCACCTGCCGCGGTAAGCGGCTAACCTCCGCACGCTCGCGTAGCCGGGCACTGTGGGAGCCGAGTTGAACACCGGCAGCCGAACTCAGCCACGCTCGGCTCGCCTGTGGCAGCACCACAGGCGACGCTTTCAGCGGTCCTCACCGCCGCCTTGCATAGCACGATCGATCCAGCCCGAAACCTTATCCGCCGCAGCCAGCAGCATTTCATCGGGCTTTACGATATAGCCGCGTGTTACGCTGCCCCGTTTCTTGTGCCCCAAGAGGGCTGACACGGTGCTCTCGTGAATTCCGCAATCACCTTCTGCGGCACTCCCGAACGCATGCCGAAGGCAGTGCGGCGAAAACTCAATTCCCATCCGTTTCCACGCCTTTGCGAGTCCTTGATAGGGCTCTTTGGGCTTGATGGCGCTTGGAAAGACATATCCGCTTGGCTTTGGCTGAGCCCGCTTCAGATCGCGCAAGATCGCCAGCGCCGCCTTGCCGACTGGGCGGATTTCTCCGCCTTTCACGCGTTCATCGCCGTTCGTCAGCTTATTAAAAACTAAGCAGCTATTGTCAAAATCGATCTCGCCCCATTGAAGGCTGCCGATTTCCTCTTTGCGGCAGCCGGTCAGGGCGAGAAGGCGTGCAGTGGTTACGGCCTGGCAACATTCTCCCCCCTCCTGGGCGGCATCGACCTTCTGGGCGAATGCCAGCCAGCCATTGGGTTCGAGGCGAAATGAGCGGCGCTTATCAGCGGCCATTCCAATGCCCTGAGCCGGATTGAGCCCCTCGGCTCTGTAGCCGCGGCGAACAGCAAAGGTCACCATGCCGCCCAGGAGACCGACACAGCGCTTGGCGGCGGTGGGGCCGCCCTCTACGATGGACTTCCCGCGCTTCTTGCCGGTGGGGACTACACGGGCCGTCTTGCCGCCCACCACGGCTTCGTAGAAGTGGCGCATCTGCGCTTGCGTGAGGTCTTTGACCGGCTTGCTTCCGAGGAGCGGCTTAATGTGCGCCGATATCCTGCTTTCGTCCTGGTGAAGTGTGCTCGCCTTCTTGGGTCTCCCCGATGACGAAGTGACGGTCCCTTTCCTGGCCGCCTCCATATATTCATCGCAGAGTTCGGTAACGGTAATCGCCGCTCGGTCCGCTTTCTTGTTTTCGGCCGGATCGGCGCCGTCATCCACTCTGCGAAGCAACTCCGCAGCCTTGAGCCTTGCCTGTTGCGGCGTCCATGTGCCGTGAGGTCCAACGGTAAGTCGTCGGGACCGGCCTTGCGCGTTTCGATATTGGATGACGTAGCTCCTGAAGCCTTTCGCGGTAATCCGGAGGCCGAAGCGGCCTTCTTCGTCATCCCAATGAACCGTGTCCCTGCCATCGCATTTGAGAGCGTTCACTGTTTTTGCGGTCAAGTTCACCATGGCGTTGCCTTTCCGGCCTGGGCAATATGTAAGCAGCATGTAAGCAGCGAAATTCAAACTAGGGAAGGGGATGGAAAAGCAGGAACAAGATAAGAGTCTTTTAACTCAGGCGCTTATGCTGTTCCGAAAAGTGTGGGAAAAGTCAGGAAAAGTCAATCCATAACCTTGCCAAGGTTAGGGTCGGGCGTTCGAATCGCCTCGCCCGCTCCAATTCGATCGAATGCTTGCAATTCTTAAAAGTAGCAGCAGCAAGACGCCGGGTGCCGCATAGCTGGCACCGCCCTCCCGGGAGGGCTATTGCGCGAATCCCCTCTACCGCGCCGCGCTTTTCCCGCTTCCCATGCGCTCCAGGCGAAAATCGGCGAACCACGCCTCGCCGCTCAGATACTCTTCGGAGGCTGAGCGAGCATCGTGCACAAGGCGCAGCACCTGCCCCACGCAATCGCCCGATGGCACGCTGGCCTCCAGCGTGAAAACCCGCCACTGCTCCGGCTGCCCTAGCAGCATCTCCGTTTCACCCAAGTCCGCCTGCGCCCCGGAGTTGCAAGAAAGCCGCCAGCGAAGGCCGCGTTTACCCTCAAGCGGCCCCCGGAACTCGCCGGTGAGCCTGTAGCGGCCCGGCGCCAGCACCAGCACCTGGAACACGACGGGCAGTTCAATGCGCCCCTCCGAGAAGCTCAGATGCAGGAGCCGCCGGCCGCCGGGCCGCCCCTGCGGCACGAACTCGGCCAGCGCATTCACTCCAGGCCCGTTGACCCAGTCGAATACTGTCTTTGCGCCCGGCGGCTCCGCTTCGAACCCCGGGCTGGTCAAGAACCCCAGATTTTCGAGCCGCTCCGGCGGCAGCGTCCGCAGCCACAAATTATAGGCTACGTCGGAAGCGCCGTGCCAAGCCAAGCCGCCGATGTAAAGGCCGAGTTCGCCTGTATCCGCAGGCTTTCCGGTCTTGCCAAGCTCCGCGACGAGGGCCAGGGCGGCAGGATCGGCGTGCGCCAGTTCCCAAAGCGAGGCCAGGAACTGCCGCCGCCAGCCAGGCTCCGCGGCCAGCCGGTCCGCCACCAGCCCGCGCCCCCCGGCATCCCTGGAAATGTTGAGAAGGTAGTTGTGAGCGTAGCTGGCCATATCCTGCCTGGTGCGCAGCAAAATATCCGCGTAACCGATCGCGGCGGGAAAATCCTTGTTGTGGAAACTATCGTTGAGCAGCCAGAGGACGGCGGGAGTTTCCCTGCGGGAGCGTTTCACCGCCTCCCGCATCCAGAGGCGCGCCTGCGCGGGATCGCCCGCCATCTCCCCCAGAAGCTGGAAGGCCTCGGCGTTCAATGGGTCGCTGGCGATAGCCCTGGCCGCGAGCTTGCGGATTTCACCGCGCGGATCCTCGCGGACGCGGCCCGGCCCCGCTTGTCCAGCCGCCTCTTGTGGCATGGGGAGGCTGGGGGCGCCAGCGCCGGCCACGCTGCCCCCCTGCCCGGCCGGCCTGCCGCTTTCGCTTTCCATCCGCGCCATAAGCTTTGCCCGGAGCCGTTCCGCCTTGCTGACAAGTGCCGCGGGATTGTTTGGATTAAGCGTGAGCGCCAGCTCCGGCTCAGCCGCCGCCAGCACATAAGGAAGGCTTCCCGTCAGCACCGCCCAGCAGAGAAACGAGCCCAGAAGCCCAGCCAGTAGCGCGCGCAGCGGGTGTCTGAGGCGCTGCCGGAGTGCCAAGGCGCCGCTTTTCCACGAGCCAGGACTGGAGCGATGTTTACGGCGGCGCTTCTGGCCGGTCATCTTAAGCGTCCCAGATAGACGAGCAAGCGAGTCCAGAGCGGCTCGCGCTCGATACGGTGGAGCGACAGCCTGCGGGACCGGGCGGCCCAACCGGACGCACCCGCGCCTTGCGGAAGGCGTCTGTCCCCCGCCTTACGCGAGGCATCGTAGGCCGCGCGGCGCTCGCCGGTCTTGAGGTTTTCCCAAGCGCCAGTGACAAGCCCGGCAAGCGCGCTCCTGCCAAAATACTGAACCTCGCCATCGGACGGAACGCGGTCCGGATGCAGCCACTTCAGGATCATGGCCATGTGGCGGCGCAGCTCGGCGGGGCTTGCACTGGGGGTCGCGCCCAGGATGCGGTAGCTGTCGCCTGTACGGGTCAGAAGGACCTGCTCCATGAAGAAGCTTGCGGCCTTCCTGAGCAACCCCTCTCGCCTGCCCGTCAGCATGCTGGCCTCCTGAAGCGCCTCCGGCTCGCCCGCGGCGACCTCCAGCAGCAGCGTTACCCCCCTCGGCAGGGAGGAACGCCGAGCGAGCCGCGCCAGTTGCGGCCGGCGGAGCATAGCCAAAGCAGCCTCAAGCGCTTCAGGACTCCGCCCGTTCATCCTTCCCCCGGCCTGCCACGCTCGTTATCTGCTGTGCCTTCACCTTGCCGTAGTCCGCACCATGGCCGTTACCATACCCGTAGCCGTAGCCGTAGCCATACCCGTAGCCATTGCTGTAGTTGTCAGCAGCGGTTTGAAAATCCTC
>PMBZ01000173.1 GCA_003153975.1 Hyphomicrobiales bacterium | reverse complement strand
TGCCCGCACCTGAACCCCATCGAGCGATTATGGGGCGCGATGCACAAGCATGTGACGCACAACAAGTGCTACGCCACGTCACGGGAGTTCGCCGGGGCCGTGCTCACCTTCTTACGCGAGAAAGTCCCGCAAAACTGGCCGGAACTGTGCGATTCGGTCACGGACAACTTCCGCGTCATCAACCCAAAGGATTTTCGGGTTTTGGCGTGAACTGGGTATATATGCCCGCAAAGCCGTGCAGCCGCGGCAGGACTGCAACCTGCGAGACGGCAACTTGCCGGCGCCGGGTTGGGCGGGACGGCACAAAAAAAGCCACCCATTTAAGAGCGGCTCCTGATTTTGTAAGGTTGTAAGCGCTAGCCGCGCTGACTACTCGGCGCGCAGGTTGCTCGCGGAGGTCTTGCCGCTGCGACGGTCTTCCTCGATGTCGAAGGAAACCTTCTGGCCTTCCACAAGCATGCGGATACCGGCGCGCTCAAGCGCACTTGCGTGCACGAAAACGTCTTTGCCGCCGTTGTCCGGCTGGATAAAGCCATAGCCTTTTTGACCGTTGTAGAATTTCACTGTGCCCGTGGTCATGGAACTTCCTTTTCGTTGCTGGGTGCAAGTGAGCTATGGCCGCGCGAGCCACAACCCGTTTCGTCGACGTTTGGAGAGATTTCAGAGCGCGCCCGGCTACGCCAAGGTCTAACGGCCTCATTTTCTGGCCAAATTCGATGAGTCTATATAGTCCAGCTTGGTTTCGATGGCAAGTCTATGACCGGAAAACGTGAGCGGGAGAGGCGGTGGCGCGGTTCCGGCTGTTGATTTTATTCGACTTCTCCGGCCACGCCCGAAAACCTGAAAGGGTGCCGGGGCCGAAGATTTGGGTTGAGGAAACATCGCCCGCGTCCCGGCTTGCCGGGCATTATCGAGAACCCGATACGTCTTGCAGATGCGGCTTGCATTACCCATTTGAACGATAACTCGTCCGTTGACGGGAATGCCGTATCTAATCTGACGTTACTTCGGCTTCCCCTCTGCCTCCGCAGAAATTCCGCTGCCGCGTGCCGGCGCCGCTTTTTTAGTGCTCAGGGCTATTCCTGTGCCGCGAGCCGCGGGCGAGTGAAACAAGAGGAAACGCAGTGAAAATGACTGTATCCCGATCGAAAGCCGAGGAACGCTATGCCGAAATTCAAAAGCGTGAGCGCGGCATAAGGCAAGAACTCGATAACGCAACCCGGCTTCGTTTGGAGAAGACCGCTAAGCTGCGGCAGTTGCGCCTGGCAAAGGAAGCGGAGGATGCGGCAGCGAAGCAGGCCGCCAAAGACATCAAGACCGCGGGCAAAAGCGCCTTCAAGAAGCCGCGCGCGCCCTCCGGTACCCCGTGATCCATCTGCCCGATGCGATTGGCGGCCGCGGGAACGGTTAACGCCGGCCTTCGGAGCGAGGAAAGCCGCGTCTGTCATTCCCGCGAATGCGCACAGGCGCTTCTAACATAGCGCTGCTGGATGCCAAGTTCCGGCATTCTCGAAGTTCGCTCCCCCTCATCCTTTCCTTCTCCCCATGGGAGAAGGGACCCCTGAACTACCCGCAGCGGGATTTCTAGCGTCCCCTCTCCCGTCCATATCCGCTTGCGGATATGGACACTTATGGGTGGCAAGCTCGCCAAGGCGAGCTTGCGTGGGAGAGGGACAGGGTGAGGGGTGATTCCCTCTGTGCAAGGCACTGTCGAGCGCTATGTCAGCGCGCCTGCGCGGGGCAGCGCCGTGATCGGTTAATGGATCGTTCATTTCGCCTGGGCGCCTGCCATGGTAAATACAGGCATGGTAAACGCGCCAAGCGCACCGCTCCAACACGCGCATTTTTGCGAATTTTTTCTTGTTTTGGGCCGATTTCTACATTCCAAAAAGTCCGTTAAATATAAGCGAATATTTGATATTAACCAAAACTTGGTGCGCAGGCACCGTTTCCGGTGATGGCTTGCGCGGAATACGCGTTAAATATCAACAATATGCTCCGCTTAACGCTCCATCAAGGTTTTCCGGCTAAATTACTTCAAAATCGAGACGCGCCTTCCGGCCCTCAAAAATTGCCGCCGGCGCGCTCAGGAGAGTTAATGTGGCGTTGCAGTCCCGCGGGTCCCACCGCGATCACCCGCTCGATGCCGTTTTGCGGCCCGGCCCAGGCAAGCGTGCCCTCCCGCAGCATATAGTTCACATGCGCCAGCACCTCGCTGAAGGCGAAGCTCGTCTCATGCGGATCGAGCGGCTTATGGAAGACGACGGGCAGCAGCTCGGCGGCGGTCTTGGGCGTGCGCGCCGCCTCGCGGATCGCATCGCAGCGCAGAACGTGGTGCGCGGCCAGCTCATCGATGCGCTCGTGGAGCCCGTAAAACGGCCGGTGATGCGACGCCAGCACCAGCACATCGTTCGCCACGCGCGTTTTCAACTCCTTAAGAGAGCGCAGATAGAGGCCCAGAGGATCGCCATGCGGGTCGACGGCCCACACGCTCACATTCGGCGAGATTTTCTCCATCACCTGGTCGCCCGCGAGGAACAGCTTGTCCTTGGCGCAATAGAGCATCGCCAACTCGGGCGCGTGCCCCTCGCCCGTTATTACCTCGAAGCTCCGCTCGCCGATGTTGAGCCGGTCGCCATCCGCGATGCGCTCGAAGATGGGCGGCAGCGGCGTCACCATTTTCAGATAGGCGTGGCCCAGCGTCGATACGGCGGCGGTAAGCTCGGGCTTGAGGCCGCGCCGGATATAGAAGTCGCGATAAACCGGGGCTTCGAGGGCGCCTGGGCTCAGAGAGATGGTAAGGCATTGCAGATAGGTGTTCTGCGTGGTGAGCAGTGGCACGCCGAACCGCTCCGCGAGCCAGCCGGCGAGGCCGATATGGTCGGGGTGGTAATGCGTCACGATCAGCCGCGTCAGCCTTCGCCCAGCGAGCGGGCCGGCGGCCAGCGCTTCCCAAATCTCCCGTGTGGCGTCGTTCGCGATGCCGGTGTCGAGAACCGCCCAGCCATCGCCATCCTCGATAAGGAAGATATTGATGTGGTTCAGCCGGAATGGCAGCGGCATGCGAAGCCACAAAATGCCGGGTGCGATTTCGATGGGGCCGGCTGGCGCGGGCGGCTGCGGAAAGGGAAAACGAAGGGTGTCGAACGGCGGATTTTGCATCATGCCGCTACCATAGCCGTGCCGGGCATCGTGCAACAGCGATATTGCCGGCGGCGAAGCGCCTTCCGGGCGCATAGGGCGCTGTATACCTAGGATTGTATGGATCGATATTTGTGCAACTGCTGAGTGGTATAGCTCAAGGTATGGTTGTTTATAGTACAGTAATAAACCTGGAATTGTGTGTAATTCTGCAACTGTAACCTGTTAAGCTAGCCACAACCACGAATTTAGCCAGAGAAGACGCGCTCGAATCACGTAAGCCAAAAGGCAGCAGAGGCGTTGAATCACCTCGCAATTCTTTCTTCAAACACATGTAGGCGTTGCGTCGCGTTCTTCTGGGCCAAATTAGGGGAATACACACAATGCAAAAGACCATGTTCGCCGCGGTGCTCGCGGCAACACTGGGCATGGGCGCCAGCGCCCAAGCGGCAGACCTCAATCGCGGCAGCCTGAAAGATGCACCGGAATACATGCCGGCCTCCACCTGGACAGGCTTTTACTTCGGTGCGGGCGGCGGCGGCGGCGCGCTCAATCACGACCTCAATGCAGACTTGACCAGTCAGCGGCGCCTCCTGCAGGCCAACGAGCTTCAGCTGAACGGGCCGGTCTCGGCTGGCGTCGACCTGAATGGCATTGGCGGCATGGGCGGCTTCGGCACGGTTCAGGTTGGCTATGACCGTCAGCTCGACCAGCATTTCGTCGTTGGCGTGTTCTTCGACTACGACTTCGACAGCATCGACAGCTCGCTGACCGTTACCAACGGCAAAACACCTCAGACGATCACCGGCTCCCTCACCGACATGTGGACCGTAGGCGGCCGCGCCGGCTATCTCGTCAACTCCAGCACGCTGGTATATGGCTTGGCCGGCTACACCGAAGCGCATTTCGACCTGCCTTTGGGCGTGAACGGCGATTTCAGTGGCTGGACGGCAGGCGCCGGCATCGAGACCAGCCTCGGCGGACCTCTGTTCTTGAAAGGCGAATACCGCTTCACGCAGCTGGACACGAAGACGCTTTATTCCAAAGGCGGTCTCTCGGTTACGGACCAGCCTGATGTCCAGACTGGCCGCCTCGTGCTCAGCTACAAGCTGAACACCACTGACTACTCGCCCCTGAAGTAAACTCGCCCCAGTCCCTCCTTTACTGAAATCCGCGAGACGGCGTGCGAAAGTGCGCCGTCTTTTTTAGTACGCCAAGCATGGTGCGTGGCGCGGTGACTGGAGCACAAAAAAAAGCGGCCTGGAAGCGGCCGCTTTTGCGAGGGAGGCTATTATACCGGGCGCTTCGAGCACCTCCGCGGGTGAGATGTTCCGCTCGTTCAGGCATAAAAGCCAATAGGTTGTTATCTAATTCAGAAAGCTCTCGCCAGTATTTGGCTCGCGCACTTAGCTTTAGCGCTTAGCTACCTGCTTGTTGGATGTCGTCACGACCGTGATCTTGCCCTTGGACAAGTTCTCCGTGCCGTCCGGATAAGCCATTTCGACCGCAACCCGTACACCAGCCATGAAAACAAAGCTGGCAACGAGAGCGACAACGATTCTGTTCACGGATAATGTGTTCATTCCTACCTACCCCTGCTCGATTAATGCGCGTTTTCGCGCTGTTTGTTGTGTCAAGGAAGAGCTTTCCGAAAAAAGCTGCTAAATGGGATTGAACTATACGAGCGGTGGTATGTCAAGGTGTCGCTGCGGCGCATTGTCGCAGATTTTGCTAAGTCGATAAAAGGAAAGGTTATTTTTCGACGCCGATGCTGCGCGTTTTTACGGGCGCACGGTGCATGAGATCCTCGATACGCGATTTTTCGCGGCGGAACTCTGACAGCAGGCGGCCCTGAAGCTGGCGGGCACGCGGGATTTTGAGCGAGAGCGGGTTTGTGAAGCGGTTGTTCACCAGAACCTCATAGTGGAGGTGAGGCCCCGTCGACATGCCGGTGTTGCCAAGATAGCCGATAAGCTGCCCCTGCCGCACCTTCGCGCCCTTTAAGATGCCTTCCGCAAACCGAAGCATATGACCGTAGGCGGTTTTGTAGCCGTTGGCGTGCCGGATGCGAACGTAGTTGCCGTAGCCGCCCGTGCGCCCCGCCACCTCGATGGTGCCATTGCCCGCGGCCATGATCGGCGTTCCAACCGGACCAGCCCAGTCCACGCCCGAGTGGAGCTTCAAGGTCTTGAGCAGCGGGTGTCTGCGGTAGCCGAAGCCGGAAGTGAGCCGGGCGGCCTTGACCGGCGTCCGCATAAGGAACTTCTTAGAGTTCGAGCCCTTGTCGTCGTAATAGTCCACACTGCCGTCCGGCGTACGGAAACGGAAATAGCCGTGCGATTCGCCGCCGATGTTCACCAAGGCATACAGAAGCTCGCCCGGCTTCTCCGCGCCGCCCTCCTCCTGCGCCAAGTCGTAGAAAAGCTCGAAACTGTCGCCGGCTTTCACGCGCTGCTTAAAGTCCACGTCGTAGGAATGGATTTTCAGGAATTTGGCAACGAAATCGTCGGGAAGCCCTTGCGCCTTGGCCGCGCGATAGGTGCTGAGGTAGACGCTGGCGCGTTCGCCGGTGTTTTCTTCCGAATCGGCTTCCTGCTGCACCGGCTTGTCGCTTGGGACGTATCCGCCCTCGCTGGCGCGTGCCAAGGTAACGATGGGCGCATTCTGATAGAATAAGCTGATCTTGGCGACGTCGAGCGAGCCTTCTTCGACCGAGGATGGCGTCAAGGCGAGCCGCAACTCCTCACCCGCGCGCAGCTTCTTCGTCTTTGTAACCTTCGCAACGGCCTCCGCCACGAGATTCGATTGGACCCCGTCGACGCCTGCGCTCTTGATCAGGCTGTCGAGCGATTCGCCGCCACGCGCGGTAAGGGAGCGGCGATCGTAAGGGTCGGCGCTATCCTCCTCATCCGACTTCTTATAGAGGATCGTCGTGTTCTTCTCGGCCATGAGTGCGTTGTCGCCATCGGCTTGCTCCACTGGCCCCGCCTCGGTCAGGCTCGCTTCGCTTTCCGCGTAGACCGCGTCCGCCTCGCCCACGAACTTCTCAGCTTCGGCGTCGGAAAGCTCCTGATTGTCCTCGCTCGGCAAAAAGCCGCCGGGCACCTCGACGAAGCGGAGGGAAACGCGCGGGTCCGAGGTCAGCTCCGCGCCTGCCTGATCTTTCCGCACGGCGGGCGTCTCGGCGCCAAACAGGTCCATCGGATTGAAGGCAGGTATGGGGACCTCTTCTTCGGGCCGCTCCGTCGCCAGCGTGGCCACGATCTTGGCATAGGGCTTCGTGCTTATGAATTCCTGGGTGCCGCGCCGCTGCTCGACCCGGTCGTAAATGAGGCTCCGCGTCGTCATGCCCTTCGAGGAAACCACAAGCCGGTCCGTCTTGTAGCCGGTGGATGTCTGCTTATTGGAACCTGGCGTGCTGGCGGCGCGAGGCTTCATGGAGTTGATCGCGTCGCGCCTCATCTGCTGGATGATGCCTTTGCCGTCGCCGCTGCCGTGCATGGAAGAATAGATTACCACGCCAATGATCGCGAGGCCCGACACCGCGACGATTATCGTGGAGATAAACCATTTGAGCTGCGTCACCACGCGTCGCGGGCCTAGCTCGCTCAAATATATGGAGGGCCTTTTACGGCCGCCCTTCGGTACCGCGCGCGTCTGCTGGACGCGAACGAGATCGGTCCCGCGACGGCGGGAATCTCCGCAGTCTGTACGATCGAGCAAGCTCAAGTCTCCATCACCCCATCTTTGGCAGTAGCTTTTGCGCCGCGCTTTGGGCGAAGATGCGGCGAAGCTGGTGCGATTCTGTCCGGCAAGGGGGAAAGGCGCAGCGGTGTAAGCTGTCAACAAATAGGACGGGCGCCGAGGCGGGTGTCCAACAATTTTCCCCAGATTGAAAAATTTCCGTATGGAGCCGTAATTTTAACGTTGCGTTCAGGAATTATGGCGCTATATAGGCTCCATCGAGACGCGGTGATGACGCCGCTTTCGAAAATCCCGACAAAGGATGTTAAGACTAAAAAGCCTTGACAGAGGTGGTTGGGTCATTTAGATGCGAGCGCTTCGCGGTTCTGAGTTGAGAAATTCTTGAACCGAGAGCATATAATCTAGATGTAGACTTAAAAATCCCGGCAGCGGCCGTCGAGAAAAAAGCTCTTGACATAAGCGGTTGGGTCATTTAGAGGCAAGTGCTTCGCGGTTCTGAGTTGAGAAATTCTTGAACCGAGAACATCTAATCTGGATGTAGACTTAAAAATCCCGGCAGCGGGCGTTGAGAAAAAAGTTCTTGACAAAGGCGGTTGGGTGGTGTAGAAGCAGGCACCTCGCAGTTCTGAGAAGAAAAGCTCTAGAGCCGAGGCTTCCTGACCTAAACACTAGTCTTTAAAATCCCGGTAGCGGGCGTCGAGAAAAAAAGCTCTTGACACAAGCGGTTGGGTGGTTTAGAGATGGGGGCTCGCGGTTCTGAGAAAAACTCACGAACTGCAAAGATGGTCTCCTTCATTTGAGGGGTTTTCGTTGATCTCTACGATCAGTGTTCCTCAATTGCTAAACTGGAAGACGTGGGGCTTCTGCTCCACCGATGAAGGGATGATCCCCGGATTCGGGCTCTTTGACAAGTTGAAAATAGAGGAAAGAGAAACGTGGACGGCGGAGCTCTGGCGCTCTAGCGGAAACGCTAGGGGCAAAGACTTCGGCGGTCCTGTTTCAAGCCACTCTTTAAAATCTTAGGTCCCCACCGGATCTAAGTAGAGTGGTCTTTAGGACTCTCAAAATTCCTAAAATTAGACAGTGACCACCGGTTATCAACGATGACCGGTATGCCAGATGATCTTCTTTCAATCTGAGAGTTTGATCCTGGCTCA
>PMBZ01000119.1 GCA_003153975.1 Hyphomicrobiales bacterium | reverse complement strand
GGCTTGCCGGGGATGGCGTAGACGCCGCCCAGCCAGCGGTGCAGGTCGATGTCCGCGCAGCGCTTGGAGCAGAAGGGCCGGTACTTGTCCGATTGCGGCCGCGCGCGGCAGATCGGGCAGAGCGGTGACGCAGCTGTGCCGCCGGTTTCGTCCGTCATCTCAATAGGAATCGGTTTCCGCCCGGTTGAGCCAGTTAAAATAAACCGGAAAACCCTCCCCGGCCAGGAGTTGCACGACCTCGTTGAGCGGCAGGCCCACGACATTGGTGTAGGAGCCGACGATCTTCTGCACGAAGGCGCCCGCTATGCCCTGGATGGCGTAGCCGCCGGCCTTGCCGCGCCATTCGCCGCTGGCGAGATAGCTGTCCATTTCCTCGGCGGACAGCCGCTTGAAGCGCACGCGGGTTTCCACCGTGCGCACCTTCACCGAGCCCTTGTCCGTAATCAGGCAGATTGAAGTGAAGACGCGGTGGGAGCGGCCCGACAGCGTTTGCAGCGCCGCGGCGGCGTCGTTCAGATAGCCCGGCTTGCCGATGATCTTGCGGCTGACCGAGACGGCGGTATCGGCGGCAAGCACGAAGGAGCCCGCCAAATCGGGCTCGCGATCGAGCCGTTCCTTGGCAACCGTGGCTTTCTGGCGTGCCAGCCTCGCCGCGTAAGTCCTTGGCGGTTCACCCCTTTTGGGGGTCTCGTCGATGGAGGCGGGCCTCAGCGCGTCGGGCTCGATGCCAACCTGCTCAAGCAGCGCCAGCCGGCGCGAGGATGCGCTCGCGAGCACAAGCCTGTGCCGCGCGGCGGATTTTCCAGCCGCTTCGCCATGTCCGGACCCGGCTGCCGTGGAGGCAGCTCCGGCCCTACTTGAAGCGGTAAGTGATACGGCCTTTGGTAAGATCATAGGGCGTCATTTCGACTAGAACTTTGTCACCAGCCAGCACGCGAATGCGGTTTTTCCGCATCCGCCCGGCGGTATGCGCGATGATCTCGTGGCCATTTTCAAGCTTCACCCGGAAAGTCGCGTTCGGGAGAAGCTCGGTGATCAGGCCCGGAAATTCAAGTAGCTCTTCTTTCGACATGTCTCCTGCCAGTGAAATGGCGCTCCGCCTTTGAAAAAGCCGCCAGCGCGGCTCGGATAATCTGAGCGTGAAAGCGATGCAGCCGTAATTGAGTTGGCCGGACAATGAGCCCTAAACCGCGTAAAATCAAGCCGGGTTCTCGCGGCCTTGGGCGGATGCGGTTGAAAACGCCACATTCTGTCACGTCTTTGACCTCTTGCCGGTCCAAAGCCTTGCCTGCGGTTCCGGCGCCATGCCGCTGGAGAGGCTTGCTGGCCGCCGTTAGCGATGCGTTAACCCCGATTCCGCGAGTTCGGGGCCGTTTTGCCCGGCGAGGCGGTCATCGGATAATGCCGCAATTCTAGACAAAATGTTTTGATGATGCGTTAATGCTGGATAAGCGTATGATATAACGCCTGAAATTTGCGACCGGGCGCTGCCGGTTTCAGGCGGGATGCGCCGTTTTGCGGTTAATACTCGAACTGTAAATATATTTAACCGGGTTTTCGAAACGCGAAAATTGGCCCAAAGCGCGGAAAAATTCGCGGAAATGCGGCAGTGGAACACTTGCCAGCACCGCGTTAACCACGCCGGCATTAAGTGCACCACGAGGGCGCGGATTACCAGTGGAGGAAGGTTCCACCCGGAGAGTAGTTGGTTAGCTCCGGTAGCTCAAGCGCACATTCTCCCGCAGTGGGTTGTGGAAGCTGATGTTCAACATAATCGAACTCACGTTCGCGAAGACATCGAAAGCGGAAAAGCTAGAGCGAATGTCTGCGGTGAAAATCGACACGGGCGAGATCGGGATTTCGGTCGGGGTATTTTATGCCTCGTCGGCGCTCTCCTCGGCTTCGGCGAGTTCGGCGGCCTGTTGCTCGATCACAGCCTTGGGAAGCTTGGCGAGGGGCAGTCCAGCAAGATAGTCGGCTACGCGACGTTCCAGGAATTCCGGGGTAATTTCGCTATCGGCGAGTTTGACGGCGAAGTCGCGTCCTGGGTGAAGCACATCCCAAGGCGATTTATATTGCGTGGCGCGACGGCGTCCTGGGTCTTTGTTACCAAAGCCGTCGATGGCGCGATTCCAGATGGGTTTGAATTCCTCGATCATCATGCTTTCGCCGAGAGGAATCCAAATATCATCGACCACGAGCGACCGGAACAGAAAGTCGTTTAAGTGAAGATTGTTGGCTTGGTCGATGGATTGGGCGTGTTGACGCAATCGATCCCTAAGCGCGGTGCCAGTGGCGGCGTTTTTGCCTAATCCCCCCTTGCGCGCTCCCTTGGGGATGGCCTTGCCGGCGTAAATAGGTTGCTTGAAGGCGTTGTTCCGATTTTGCGCCGCGATTGTAGCGTAGGGAGAAAAAGCCCCAATGTAATAAATTACATATACGCCCGCACCGGCTATATTTTCGGTGTCGGCAAGAGGCACTGGGGCAAGCGAAAGCAGAGCGTCCGCCACGCTGCGTGCAAGATTAAGTTTGTCGAGCGGGTTATACGGGGGCTTGCTCATGCGGCGCGCTCAAGATGGCGGCGAATATCGTTGGCGATTAGGTTGGCGAGTTGAACCGGGACCGCATTGCCGAGCTGCCGCATCGTCTCCGTCCAGGAACCGTGAAAAAGAAATTCGTCCGGAAAGGTTTGTAAGCGCGCGCTCTCCCGCACCGTGAAGTACCGCACCGAACCGTCGTGGCGGGCCAGCATGTTCTCGCCTCCGGGGACTCCATGAACGCCAGCCTTGAGGGTCTTGGCTGGTTCGTCGAACGGACTGCCGGTGTGACCTTTGTAGGTTCGCGCGCCCGGTTGGAAGCGGTGATTGAGGAAAGCTTTTGATGCCTCGGGTTCGTGTTCGGGGTCGGGAAGCCCTTCGAGCGCGTCACGTACTGTTCGCCAGGGCTGGAGCGGCGCGCGGGTGAGCAGTTGACTTTGGCGGGAAGCTGGAAGTCGAGGGATGACACGCTGTCTGCGCGGCACGTTGTGTCGCTCCCAATAATCACCGTGGCTTTGATCCCAAAGCAGGGCATCCCGGCTGTGTGTTGGGTCGGGAAATGACCATTCGATATCGAGGTCGGAACGGAAGCCAACAAAAAGCACGCGCTCGCGGCGTTGCGGGATGCCGTAGTCGGCCGCGTTAAGAACGCGAGTGACCACGCGATAGGCGAGACCACGCTTGCAGCCGTGGGTGTGTTGCTTTTCAAGCTTGGCTAGGTGGTCTTGCCACTTTTCTCCCGATTTGCCGATAAGCTCGGGATAGGTCATTTGTAGGCGGATATATTCGAAGTAGGTGGCGAAGGTGGCGCGGGTTAGGCCCTTCACATTCTCGAATAGGAACGCGCGCGGCTTGAGTTCGCGCAGGGCGCGCACTGCCTCGGGAAACATATCGCGGGTATCGTTGCGACCTTTGTGCTTGCCGCCAAGGGAAAAGGGTTGGCAAGGCGGACCGCCGGAGACGAGATCGACCTTTTCCTCAAGTTCATTGAATTTGAATTGCCGGATGTCGCCCTGGATGAGGGGCCATTTGGCGAGCGGAGCGAGCTTGCGGCGTTGGTTTTCACGGATGGTATCGCAGCAGTAGGTGTCGCGTTCGATAACCGCGATGGGGCTAAATCCGGCTCGTGAAACGCCCATTCCGAGGCCGCCCGCTCCGGCGAACATTTCTATCGCGCGCAAAGCCGTCATCCAGGAACTCCTTGATCCGACGCTCCAACTGTGGGTGATTCGTCTCGCACTCCCACACAAGCATAATTTGCCAGCCCATGTCGAGAAGCCTGGCCTGAGCCGCGAGATCGCGTTCTCGATTGGCATTGAGCTTGGGAATCCAAAAATCCGGTCGTGACTTAGGAAGCCGGGCCAGCTTGCAGTCCGGCGACGGATGGCGGTGCCAAAAGCAACCATGCACAAAAATTATTTTTTGGAGGCGCGGGAAAACGAGGTCAGGACAACCTGGAAGATCGCGCCGGTGCAGGCGATAGCGATAACCAAGGCGATGAACAAGCCGCCGGACGAGCATCTCGGGACCTGTGTCGCGGTCTTTGATCAATCCCATGCGCTTACTGCGTTGCTCTGGAGACAGGGTATCGTTCATGGGCGATTATTCGTTGTCCATGCCGCGTCGCGGTCCGAAAATCGGAGTTAGCGTTTGCCAACCTTGAATGTCCGCTTTGCTCCTGGGTTCAAGCAAGCATAAGGCGCGCCGGCACGTATGGCCCCGTCCGGTTGCGCGGGTTCAAGCCGAACCTATCCGGCCGCATCCGTTTTGAGGGTCAGCCTGGCGGCGAAAAATCCATCCATGCCGCCGCAATGGAAGGGCAGGGTGCGCAGCGTGCCCGCAGGCGTCACGCATTCGGGCGGGATGCCCGGCTCGTCCGCCTGTACCGGCACCAGCGCCACGTCCGGCCGCGCCGCGAGCAGGCGCTCGATCTGCGCCTCGCCTTCCTCCGCTTCGAGCGAGCAGGTGCCGTAGACCAGCAGGCCGCCGGGCTTGAGCAGGCTCAGCGCGTGGCCGAGCAGCCGCGCCTGCGCGCGAGAGAGTGCCACGATATCGGATTCCCCCTTGAGATAGGGGATGTCGGGGTTGCGCCGGATGGTGCCGGTCGCGGAGCAGGGCGCGTCGAGCAGCACTGCGTCGAAGGGCTCGGGCGCGATCCATTCCGCCGCATTGGCCTGCACGATTTGGGCTTCGAGCCCGAGCCGGTCCAGATTCTCCTTCAGCCGGCGCAGGCGCGAAACGGAGAGGTCCACGGCGGTCACATGCGCGCCTTTCGCGGCAAGCTCGGCAGTCTTTCCGCCGGGCGCCGCGCAAAGGTCGGCCACGCGCAAGCCGCGCACATCGCCCAGCAGCAGCGCGGGCAAAGCGGCGGCGGCATCCTGCACCCACCATGCGCCCTCCGCATAACCTTCGATGTCCTCGATGCGGCCCTTGTGGGCGAGCCGCACCGTGCCCGAAGGCAGAAGCGCGCCGCCGAGCCTGGCCGCCCATTCGGCAGCGCCGGTCTTTACCGAAAGGTCGAGCGCCGGCTCACCCAGATGGGCGGCGGCGATCTTGCGGGTAATCTCTTCGCCGTAATGCTGTGTCCAGCGCCCGAAAAGCCAGTCCGGCGTGTTGAGCTTTGCCGCATCCTGCTGCGCAATGATTGCCGCTGCGTCCGCGCTTACCTTGCGCAGGACCGCGTTGATGAGGCCTGCCAAGCGATGGGTGCCGCGCGAGGACTTCGCCTGCTCGACGGCGAGGCTGATCGCGGCGTGCGGGGCAACGTCCATGAAGGCGAGTTGAGCCGTGGCCGCGATCAGGATGAACCGGGCCTCGAACGCCTCGGCGGGCAGCGATTTGCGTAAGAAATGCGCGAGCAGATCCTCGATCTGGCCGAGCCGGCGCAGCGCGGTTGCTGCGATGGCGCGCGCGAAGGCCCGGTCGCGGAATTCGAGGCCGGCGAAGGCGGGCTTCGCGCCGGTGCCGGCAAATGCCTCGTCGAAGGGCTGCCTTTCGCGCAGCACAGCGCGCAAGAGATATGCCGCGAGCTTCCGCGCCAAGAGGCCCGGGTTTTCCGTTTGCATTTGTTTTTGCCGAACTTTCAATGAAGCCTAACCTGCGCGTTATTCCGGAGCTTGATGCCTCCGCCGCTCCGCTCGCCCGCGGAGTGCCTATATTGGCCACGGCGGGTGCGGCTTACCCCTCATCCTGTCCTTCTCCCGCGAGGGGAGAAGGGATCCTCGAACGATGCTCGACGCCTAGGATAGGGCACATACCCCTCTCCCCTTGCGGGAGAGGGGTAGGGGTGAGTGGTACCTTTCCAAGCGCCGGCAGACGAAATCTCAGCCCCAAGGTCCACGTCCGGACGGCCGGCCATCTCCCGGTCCGCGTTCCCACGGTCCCCGCCCCTGGCCCTGGTCCCAGGGACCGGGCTCGCCCGGCTCCTCGTGGCCCTCGAACGGCGGTATATCCATGCGCCGGCCGCGGGGCAACTGCGTGTTGCCCATCTCGCTGGCCAGTTCCTTAAGCGCCGCGACACGGTTTGCGGTGTTCGGGTGGGTCGAGAACAGATTGTCCATGCCCTGGCCGCTCAGCGGGTTGATGATGTAAAGCGGGGCGCTCGCCGGATTTGCCTCCGCCTGCTCGTTGGGGATTTCCTGGGCCGCGCGCTCGATCTTTTGCAGGGCCGAGGCGAGCCACAACGGATGTCCGCAGATCTGCGCGCCGTCGTGGTCGGCGGCGTATTCGCGCGAGCGGCTGAGCATCATTTGGATCAGCGCCGCGGCGATCGGCGCCACGAGGACCGCGAGCAAGGTGCCCACCATGCCGGGGCCTTCGCCGTCACGCCTGCTGCCGCCGAACAGCATCCCGAAATTCGCAAGCATCGAGATCGCGCCGGCGATGGTGGCGGCAATCGTCATGGTGAGCGTGTCGCGGTTCTTCACATGCGCAAGTTCATGGCCCAGCACGCCCGCGACTTCCTCCTTGCTCATCATGTTGAGAAGCCCCGAGGAGGCGGCGACGGCGGCATTCTCCGGATTGCGGCCGGTGGCGAAGGCGTTGGGCTGCTCGCTGTCGATGATGTAGACGCGCGGCATGGGCAAGCCCGCGCTGGTGGCGAGCTGGCGCACGATGCCATAAAGCTCGGGCGCTTGGGCTTCGTCCACCTCCCGCGCGTCCTGCTGGGCGAGCACCATCTTGTCCGAGTTCCAGTAGGCGAACAGGTTCATGCCGGCGGCGATCATGAACGCGACGGTCATGCCGGGCGCGCCGCCAATGGCGAAGCCGATGGACATGAACAGCGCGGTCAGCGCCGCGAGCAGAAGCATCGTCCGGAAGAAATTCATGCGTGGCCTGCCTTTTGCGGGGTCCCGTGCCTTGAGCGAACTGCCCACTATTTCGGCGCTTCGCCGCGCCGGTGCAAGTGCGGGCTTCACGAGGGAGAGGGTAATCCTCCGCAACGGCGCACGGACCCTCTCCCGTTGCGGGAGAGGGTGGCCGCGGGCCTACTCCGCCGGCCCTGCTTTGCGTAGCGACCCGTCCTCCGCAGCAGTGGCGCTGCTACTGCGAAGGATGAAGGCGCTTCCGCCTTCGTAGCCGAAGGCTACTTCGGCGAGTAGGCTCGGCTGCGAAGGCTGGAAGCGGCCGCGTGAGGGGGAAGCCGCGCACGCCGCGGGCTGGCCTATCAATCGTCCTCGTAATAGCCTTTGCCGGCGTCCGGATGGCAGGCGGCGCAGTCGCTCTTGGATTTCGCTTTCGCGCGCTGGAGCGCCGAAGGCGAAATGCGGCCGTGCTTCTCGTGCTTGCGCACGAACCACGGGGTCTCGCTGATGCGCAGCGGCGTGTCGCCATCGCGCAGTCCGCGCAGGGCATGACCCTGGAAGTAGCCGCTGTCGCCGGCGTTGGCGGTGAGGTAGTCGCCGATGCGTTTCGCGGCCGCTTCGTCGAGTTCCGCGTTTTCGCCAAAGTGGTCTTTCAGCCCTGCCATCATCTTCTGCCAGGAGCGTGCCGGCAGGAAGACCGGCTGGAACACCATATGGCAGGCCCCGCACTCCTTGATGACAACGGGGTCCTTGACGGGCGCGACGCGCTCGCCGTCGTCGTCGGCGGCGGCTTGCATCATCATTAGCGGGAAGCCCGCCACTGCAAGGGCGGCAAGCACGGATGCGAATGCAAACTTTTTCATGCTGCGGTATCCTTCTTACAAGCCCAGGAGATAGGTCAGCACGTCGCCCTTTTCGGTGAGCGTGCATTCCCGTCCCGTCACGTCGTTGCAGTTGCGCTTGAACCACTTCTCGACCTCGGCCTTGTCCGTGTAGCGCTTGGGATTGACCGAGGGCGCCATGGGCTCGATGTCCTTGCCCGCGCGGGTCTTGCCCATCTTGGTCAGGTCCGTGGTGTGGCACTCGGTGCAGACGGGCGTATCGGGCTTGCCGCCGGTGTGCCGGTCGAGGAAGAACGCTTTGCCGCGCCCGGCCGAGAAGCCCGCGAAGGCCGGATCGGCGGCTTTCGCTTCGGCGGTATATTGGTTGTAAAGTGCCTGCTGGGCCGGCGTCATGGCCGCGAGCGCCGTTGCGGAGGCGGACAGTGCTGCCGCGAAAGTCAGTACCAGGCTTAAGTGTCTTTTCATCGGCTTGCTTTCTCCTCGGGGATGGCAATCGCGCGGGGGGCGAAACGCCCGCTTTCCGCATCGCGATGGCATTTCGTGCAGTTGAGCTTTCCACCCACCGCCTTCGATTTGAAGGCTTCGTCCGGCAGGCCGCGGTGCAGGCGTTTCCAGCCGCGCGTGTCCGTGATGCGCAGCGGATGTTGCTCGGAGGCTGTGCGCAGGCGGTTGGCGGGCCAGGTGTCCCATTTCTCCGCGGCGTTCTCCGTAAGATAGGCGGTGAACCGGGCCGCGGTGGCGGCATCGAGGCTCGCGTTCTCGCCGAAATGGCCGTCGAGGCCGGCCATGATGGCGGTCCAGGTCGCGGCGGGGGCTAGGCTTGGATGATGCGCGGAATGGCAGCTTCCGCACTCCTTGGCGTAGGCCGCGTCGAGCGGTTGAGCAGGTACGCCCAACGCTGGCAGTTGCGAGAAGTGGGCGATTGCTCCGCCTGCCAGGGCGGCCAGCGCCAGGAAGGCGATGGCAGCGGACAGCGGGCGGGGGGGAACCGCCGCTGCCGCCACCGCGCCGGGGCGCACGGACTTGCGGCCCGTGAGCATGGCGCGGATCAGATTCTCGCGGGTTCTCCAGCTCTCGGCGAGCACGCCGGCGACGTGCAAGCCGATGAGGCCCAGCAGCAGGAACGCCAGAAGCTCGTGGACTTCCTTCACCCCGGCGGCAGCCGTGAAGGAGAGAAACGGGGCTAACGGTCCCTCCTTCACGATGCCGCCCAGGACGATGACGCCAGTGCCTGCAATCGCCGCGAGGACGGCGAGCAGGGTAACGATCATCGCCGAGCCTATGGGATTGTGTCCGGTATAATGGGACGCCTGGCCGCCGGCCAGTTCGCGGGCATGGCGCAGTATGCCTGCCGGCGAGGGCACAAAGCTCCTAAAGCGCGCATAAGCCGGGCCTGTGAAACCCCAGACGATACGAAAGGCGAGGAGTAGCGCGATCGCGGTTCCCAGAATGACATGGGGATCGAGCCACCTTGCGCCGCCGAAAAATCCCGTCAGCGCCGCGCCTGCCACCGAGGCGGCCAAAAGCCAGTGGAAAAGCCGCACCGCCCGGTCCCACACCGGGATAGCGGCCCCTGACGCGGAAGCCGCGCCGTCTTGCTTGTCTCGATGTAATCGGTTCGTAGATGCGGTCATCGTTTCCGGACCGGGCACAAGCGCGGCGATACGTCCGCGCGCGGCCCCTAAGAGGTTGGCGTTGATGGTTCCCTGGGCGCCAAGCTTGCGGCCGGCATCCATGCTGTGCCGTTTTCCAAAGGTTGGCTACGTTCCATGGGCGGGAGCCTAGCAGAGCCGCCATATGCGCTGGCTGGCATGGATCGTTAGGGTATTGACAGGCGGCCCGGTGCTAATGAGGATCGAGGGACGGATAAGCGGGGCCAGAGGATGGTGTTGGACTATCCGGCCGGATTTGGTATCAGAAACAGGGGGGGCTCCGTGAACCTTTATTCAGGCCGGGGCGATAGGGATAGCCTGCGGAACTCCGGCACCAGCCATGCCGGGGCGCATACCGGACCGGGAACGCCAAGCCATGAGCGATAAGTCCTTGAGAACGAGGATAGCGTTTTATTCCTGGCTGACGTTGCTTCTGGCAAGCCTCGCCACTTTCGCGGTGGGCATCTCGGGCCACGTCGCGGCCATCCTGGCTGGGCCTTGGCTGAGCCTCAAGACCCAGGCTTTCATTCACACCGGCATTCCGGTCTTTCTGACCGCGGTGAAATTCGTCACGGTGCCGCTCCTGGTGGCGCTGACACCCTTCGCCCGCCATCACCCCACGTTCGAACACTGGACCGATTGGGGCAAGGTGAAGGTCCGCCAACTGGAGAATCTTGCCAAGGGGCCGTTCCGTCTCGCCAAGACTGCATGGTGTTCGGTGTTCCGCCGCGGTTCCGGCGGCAAGCCTGACGGGACGCAGTAGCGGCAAAATGTAGGCATCGTTCCTGTGGTTTGGCGTAGCTGGCGTTGCGGCCCGCGCGTTCTTTGCCGCTGCCTTGCCGGCCGCGATTACGTCGAAGCCTCGCCGGAAAAGAAGCGGCTTCTGGCCCACAACGAGACGTGGACAAGGCCGATCATCGCCGGCACCTCGACCAGGGGACCGATAACGGCGGCAAAGGCCGCGCCTGAGTTTATGCCGTAGACGGCAACGGCAACGGCAATCGCCAACTCGAAATTGTTGCTGGCGGCGGTGAATGAAAGCGTGGCGCACTTGGCATAGCCCGCGCCGGCCCGCTTGCTCATGGCGAAGGAAACGGCAAACATCGCCACGAAGTAGATCAGCAATGGAATGGCAATACGCACCACGTCGGCGGGAATGCCGACGATCTTCTCGCCTTGCAGCGAGAACATGACGACGATGGTGAAAAGCAGGGCAGCAAGGGTAATCGGCGCGATCTTCGGCACGAAGCGGCTATGATACCAGTCCTTGGACACGAAGCGCAGCATGACGGCGCGTGTCAGGATGCCGGCGGCGCAGGGGATTCCGAGATAGATGAAAACGCTTTGGGCGATCTGCCCGATGGAGATGTCGACCACCGATCCGGTAAGCCCGAACAGCGGCGGCAGAACGGTGACGAAGAACCAAGCGTAGACACTGTAAAACAGGACCTGGAAAATCGAATTGAAGGCGACGAGACCCGCCGCGTACTCGGTAGAACCTTCGGCGATCTCGTTCCAGACGATCACCATGGCGATGCAGCGGGCAAGGCCGATAAGGATGAGGCCAGCCATGTATTCCGGCTTGTCCGGCAGGAAAATTATAGCGAGCGCAAACATGAAGACCGGCCCAACCACCCAGTTCTGGACGAGCGAGAGGCCCAGGATCTTCTTGTCCCGGAAAACGTCCGGCAAGTCCTCGTAACGCACCTTGGCGAAGGGTGGATACATCATCAAAATGAGGCCGAGCGCTATCGGCACGTTCGTGGTGCCAACCTGGAAGGAATCGACGAAGCCCTTGACGCCTGGAACGAGCGTGCCGAGCGCAATGCCGGCGGCCATGGCCGCGAAAATCCACACCGTGAGATAGCGGTCGAGAAACGATAGCTTGGCGGTGATCGCGCTCATTGTGGAATGCTCCCTTTATGACTGCGGACACTATTCGGTTTCAGTCCTAGCAGGCCTGGCGGTCGAACCTTCCATGCGCCCGATATCGTTCAAACGCGACGATAGCGCCAGTTTGCCAACGCTGCGAAGCGGCAGGGACGTGAAGGCTGCCATGCGGTTGCGCAGGAAGCGGAAAGCTTGGTTGAAGGCCCGCTGCTTCTCGATATCGCTGCCCTCGGCGGCGGCGGGGTCTTCGATGCCCCAATGCGCCGTCATGGGCTGGCCCGGCCAAATCGGGCACGCCTCGCCCGCCGCGTTGTCGCAGACGGTGAAGACGAAATCCATTTTGGGCGCAGGCGTGCCAGCAAATTCTTCCCAGCTCTTGGAGCGGAAGCCATCCACCGGATAGCCGTACGCCGCGAGCGTCGCCAGCGCATGGGGGTTCACAACGCCTTTGGGCTGGCTGCCGGCCGAGAAGGCGTTGAAGCGCCCGGCCCCGTCCTTGCGAAGGATGCTCTCCGCAAGGATCGAGCGGGCCGTGTTCCCTGTGCAGAGGAACAGTACATTGAAGACGGGATCGCTCATAGGGTGCGCGCTCCTACGATTCGCAGCACATGGGAGGGCAGCAGGTGCTGGCTTCCGGCTTCTTCGCCCGGATGAAGGCGCTCATGAACTTGCCGTCGATGTACGGGGCCAAGCCGTCCACATCGAGATTGAGGTTCTTGCCGCTCAGAAACTCGCGCGCGTCCTCGCCAGTGTACAGGCGCGTGGGCTCGATGCCGATGTCCACGAAGCCCGCCGCGGCGAGCTTGCCCTCATATTCGGTATCCTGGAGGGCGCCGGCGATGCAGCCGGACCAGAGCAGCACTTGGCGGCGGATTTCCTCCGGCATCTCGCCGCGCGTGACGATATCGGACACGGCGAAACGGCCGCCGGGTTTCAGCACGCGGAAGGCTTCCTTGAGCACCTTGTCCTTGTCGGCGGAAAGATTGATGACGCAATTGGATATGATGACATCCACCGAATTGTCCGGCAGCGGGATGTGCTCGATCTCGCCCTTGATGAACTCGACGTTCTCGACGCCGGCCACCTTCTGGTTCTGCCGTGCGAGCGCCAGCATCTCGTCCGTCATGTCGAGGCCGTAAGCCTTGCCCGTGGGGCCGGCTCGTCGCGCGGAGAGCAAAACGTCGATGCCGCCGCCCGAGCCCAGGTCGAGCACGGTCTCGCCGGGCTTGATCTGCGCCAGGGCCGTGGGATTGCCGCAGCCGAGCGAGGCGAGCACGGCTGCTTCGGGCAGCGAGTCCTTCTCGCCGGCGTTATAGAGATTGGAGGTGATGGGGTTCGGCTCTATCGCGGCAGTCTTGCCGCCGCAGCAGCAACCCGATCCGCCTTCGCTGACCCGGCGCGCGGCCTCGCTGTAGCGTTCGCGCACAGCTTCCTTAATAACAGTGTCAGTCATTTTGACCTCCATTTTGGGGTTCGAACCGCTCAATCCGCACCAGCGCGTAGCCGCCTGCCTTTTCAGCCGAGACCGCCAGGGTATGGAGCTGGTCTCCGCCGCCGCTCCGGATCGTCAGCGTGGACTCCGCGGACGCGGCACTGGTGAAGCCGCCGACAATCGCGGCCTTGATCTTGCAATCGTCGCAGTGGGCGTCCTTGCCGCATCCGTCCTGCGTGAAGGAATGAACGCACCCGAATACCTCGCCGCCCCGGTGTCCTTCAGCCTCGGCCAAGTTCCTGCCGAACAGAGCGAGCGCGCGGCCGTTCGCGGTAAATACTTGGCGCGGATCGGGTTGCATGAGCAGAATGGGCGCGTCCATTGCCTGCAATATCTCACGGCATGCGGCCTTGTTGCCGGAAGACAGGGAGGCAAGGCAGCTATCGCAGATGCCAGCGGAAATAAGCCGCGCCGGCCCCGCCGCCTCCATCGCGCCCTGGCAGGATTTACATAATGCGGGTGCAGCGCTTCCGGCGGCATGGCTCATGGCAGTCTCCTAACAGCAGGTGATGGCCTCGGGTTTGATGGCTTTGTTGCGTGTGCAGCATTCGGCGAACAGGAACGCCAGGATGTCCTGGAGCGCTTGCGTGTTCGCGGTGTAGCGCAGGAAGGTGCTCTCGCGGCGCACCTTTACGAGACCCTCGTTCTTGAGCTTGTCGAGGTGGTGGGAAAGCGTCGAGGCGGGAATGCCAAGCTCCGAGCCGATTTCGCCCACCACAAGACCCTCCGGGTGCGCGGACAATAGAAGGCGCACGATCCTGAGCCGCGTTTCCGTGCCAAGCGCGGCCAGCATATCGGCATAGCGCGTGATTTGATCGTCGTAAGGGGCGTCGGCCATCGTTATCTCCTATAATTCTATTATTATGGAATTATCGAATCGTCAAGAGGCGCCGCGGCCCGGTTCGAGTTCGCGCCTGCATATTGCCGAGAAGCTTCGCGCTGGAACTGCAACAGTTGCCGCGAACATGGTAAACGCGCGGCCCTCCTGCTTCCCGCGCGCGGATTTTTATGAATATTTGCCCGTTCTTGCTCAAGGGCACCGCGGAGCCGATAAGGGACGCGAGGCAGCGCCACGCCAAGGATCGCATTGCAAAGGAAGAAGAAAGAGGCCAATTAGCGCAGGTGCGGGGAAGGCAGGACGCGGACACTAGTGTGGCGTCTCGCAATTGCCTACCCCGTCCGTGGCGAAACTCGCAAAGGCAATTGCGAGACATAAGCCACACTAGCACTTTGAATCTGCTAGTGTCCCTTGTGTCTCCGAATTACCGTGCGAGCGTACCGCAAATGGGGCGGTAATTCGGAGACGGGACACTAGCGCAATCGCGGCCGCAACGTTGAGGGCTTGAGTCATGGACAAACCGGCGGCGGGCTATTGGGAGGCACCGGCAATGCTTCCGCAGAACCATCCGGCGCGGATCGAACTGAACGACGAGTTGCACGCGCGGCCACCCGAGCCGTTGATTCCGCCATGCTCGATTTCATATCTGGCGCTTTGCGTGAGCGACGCCGGAAAGGCGGAGGCGTGGGCGCACCTCTGCGATCTCGCCAAGCGGTTCAATGTGAACCCGCCAGCCGAAGGGGTAAACCACTTCAGCGCCCAGTTCGGCCCGTTCCGGCTGAAATGGGAGCGGCACAGTGAATATATCCGCTACAAATTTATAGTGGCGGGGAACTTCACCTTCTTGGAGCCCGCGATTGGCAAAGTGCCAAAGGACTGGCTTGAGGGCCTGCCGGGCCAAACGCTGGTTGCGAGGAACATACTGTTCACGAACGGAGAACCCGCAACGCAGGATTCCGACAAGATTTCGGAACTGCATTTCGGCGGCAACGCGCTCGTTGGCTCGCTGGTGGCTGGGGGAAACGCGCGGGCCTACACCGACCTCAGGGTGCATCCCGACGGCTTCGGACGCCTGCTCATCGAGAACCTGTCGCTCACGCCAAGGCAAGCGGGGCGGACGATCCAGCGTATGGTCGAGACCGACACCTACCGGATGCTGGCACTGCTGGCGCTGCCGGTCGCGCGCGAGTTGGGACCCTTCCTGGGCGAGTGCGAGCGCGAGCTGGTGCAGGTGACGTCCTCGATGGCGGATGCCGACATTGCCGGAGAGCCGGCATTGCTCGAACGGCTGATGAAGCTCGAAGCCGCTATTGGAAGCCAGGATTCCCAAAGCCATTTCCGCTTCTCCGCCGCCGCCGCCTATTACAAGCTGGTGCAGGGGCGGATCTTGGAGCTTCGCGAGCAGCGGATCGAGGGGCTTCAGACGTTCCAGGAGTTCATGGAACGCCGCTTGGCGCCGGCGATGGCCACCTGCGTTGCCGCGGCCGCGAGGCTCGATGCGCTCTCGTCACGCGTCGCCAGCGTTACGCGTCTGCTGTCCACCAAGGTGAATATCGCGCTTGAGCACCAGAACCAGGGCGTACTGGCGTCGATGAACAAGCGCGCGGAGCTGCAGCTGCGCTTGCAGCAGACCGTGGAGGGCCTNNATCTCGATCCGGATCTGGTGATCGGCGGAAGCATTCCAGTCATTGCCGCCATCGTTGCGTTCGGGCTTCATCGCTTCCGCGCCTCGGTGTCCAAACACTGAGCGCGGAGCAAGCCAAGTAACGCAATTAACCAATATTCCGCCGAAGTTGAATGACTTAAATGTGCCGCGAACGGAAATTACGGCTTCGTGCGGTTGAAAGATATCGGGAGGAAACGGCGTGCTAATCGGGAAATTCAGTGCTTTCTCAGCCTCCAGCAGGGTGTTTGCGGCAGCGTTCCTTGGGGCTGCCATGTTGCATAGCGTCCCTGTGAAGGCGGAGGACTTTTGCGATACCCTCCCAATTCTGAGTGAGTTGGGGAATAAGCATTACGACAAGGCGCCGGACCGGCTGGAGGAGATGGAAAAGCGCATCAGGGACAAATGCAAGGCTGGCGATATTATTGTCGCAAGGTCCTTCGACCTCAAAGGCCGGGTTTGCGACCTGCACCAGCATGTCGACGAGTACCTCTGCTTCCTCGCTCCGCCGCGAAAGACGTACTGATTTCCAGCCATTGAGAGCGTGACGCCCTTATCCAGCCTCGCCGGGCGGTGGGGCAGTTTCGCTTCGCGCCACCGTCACCCTGGAGAGTGCGGCGCCCGCGAAGCCCTGCCATTCATCTGGATCAATGCCGCAGAGCTTGAGCACGTTCGGATGCGCCATGCCGCGGCCCAGGATTTAGAGCCAGTCGTTGCCTCGCCGACCGCTCCGGGCCGGAGTTCAAGATCGGCGAGGCCTTTGTCCAAGGCTTAGGCGGCGCGGAGGTTGTCCGCGGAAGACTTGCCAGTGCGCCTGTCGGCGACGATGTCGAAAGTGACCTTCTGCCCCTCGTTAAGACTACCCAGCCCAGCGCGTTCCACCGCGCTGATATGAACGAAGACATCCTGGTTTCCGTTATCGGGCTGAATAAAGCCGAAGCCTTTTTGACTGTTAAACCACTTTACGGTTCCCGTGTTCATGGGATGATCCTTTAGATACGTTAGCGTTCAAGCCGCGCCATGGCGAAGCTCGTGAAGTCGAGGTTTTTGGGGAGAGGTCGTCAGTCAGGCGCGCTATGAGCGGCGAGGCCAAGTCGTTCGGCCGAAACTCGATTCCGTATATATGCCCTTTTCGGCTGCGTTCCGCAAGCGCTTTGCAAAATGCGCGTTGGCCGTGAGAACTACGGGGTAGCCCGAAAGGCCGCTGGCGAAGAGTGTGCACGATTAGGCATGCCGTGTTTCAGCTATTAAAAGTCGAAATCCGATCGTCTAACTTCTGTTGCTTCGCAAATGCGCCCCAGGGCTGCATCGCAGCTGGAATAATCCTCTGTATCGAACGAAAGCCTCAAATAGCCCCCGCCGGCCAGGCGCATATAAATCCACCAGAACGTCATGCCCGAGGCTTCGCCGTCCATCCAGGACGTTAATCCTAAGTATTTAATTTTATCAAATGCGTGGTTACATTGTTCTATCTTATAGCCTCGCCTAAGCGTGAAATGCCGAAACGTAGTTATCGTAGCGGCCTGGCGATCCAGGGAGAATACAGTATTGACCCGGGAGCAGCTCCGGCCTTTTATCGAACGAAGCCGCAACGAACGCGCATGTTGCACCAACACCACGCTGGTGGAGGGTGTTTTGGCGCTTTGACGCGGGAGTCCAAACAGCCTTATTGGAAGCGTGTAGAGTAACGCGCACAGGTCGCCCGGCCACGGCATTTGTGCTACCCGGAAAGGCCGCCGGCGAGCGACGGGATCGCCAGCGGACTAAACCCGCAGTGCTTGAGCCACCGCAGATCGCCCGCGAAGAACGCGCGCAAATCCGGCATGCCGTATTTCAGCATGGCGANNCGGTCGATGCCCATGCCGAAGGCGAAGCCCTGCCACTCCTCCGGATCGATGCCGCAGGCCTTGAGCACATTCGGGTGCACCATGCCGCAGCCCAGGATTTCGAGCCAGTCGCTGCCTTCGCCGATCTTGAGTTCCGGCCCCGAGCGGTCGCACTGGATATCCACCTCGGCGCTGGGCTCGGTGAACGGGAAGTGCGACATGCGGAAGCGCATCTTGACGTTATCGACCTCGAAGAACGCTTTGCAGAACTCCTCCAGCACCCATTTGAGGTGCCCCATATGCGTGTCGCGGCCGATGACAAGGCCCTCGACCTGATGGAACATTGGCGTATGCGTCTGGTCGCTATCCATGCGGTAGACGCGGCCGGGCGCGATGATGCGGAGGGGCGGCTTTTGCTCAAGCATGGTGCGCACCTGCACGGGCGAGGTGTGCGTGCGCAGAAGCAGCCGCTCGCCGTTTTCCCTGGGCGCGAAGAAGAAGGTGTCGTGCGCCTCGCGCGCCGGGTGGCCCACGGGGAAGTTCAGCCGCGTGAAATTGTTGTCGTCGGTCTCGATATCGGGGCCTTCGGCAACCGAAAAGCCCATATCGGCGAAGATCACCATCAGCTCTTCCCACACGCGGCTGATGGGATGAATGCGGCCTTCGGCGGCCGGGTTGGGCCGGACGGGCAGGGTGATGTCCACGCGGTCCGTGGCGAGCTTTTCGGCGAGTGCGGTGGCTTCGAGCGCCACTTTGCGCGCTTCGAGGGCGGCCGCAACCTTGTCCTTCACGGCGTTGACCGCGGCGCCGAAACTCTTGCGCGCCTCGGGCGGCATGGTGCCGAGCTGCTTCATAAGCTCGGAAACCTCGCCCTTCTTGCCAAGCGCCGAAACGCGGATGGCCTCAAGCGCGGCCAGATCGGCGGCCGCCTCCACGCTTTGGAGCAGGCGCTCTTGAAGCGCGTCGAGATCGTTGGATTTTTCGGGAACGGCGTCCATGGGCATTCTCAAAGCAGGCAGTTTGGCATGGCCTGCCACTTTTGCGATGAGGGGTCAAGGGGCAGAAGAGCGGCCCAATAGCGGAAGGTATCTCCCCTCACCCCAGCCCTCTCCCACGCAAGCTCGCCTTGGCGAGCTTGCCACTCAACTAAGTGTCCATATCCGCGAGCGGATATGGATCGGAGAGGGAGTCCGGCCGTGCCCGTCGTGAAGGGGTCCCCTCTCCCATGAGGAGAGGGACAGGGTGAGGGGCGGAACCTCGGTATGGTTAGTTCAAACAGGGACCGGAGGAGGGTTGGATGCTGCCCTCCTTCTCGGCGATCAGGTTCATGACATAGGTAATCTCGTCCCGCGCCTCCCGTGTTGCCTGCCGGTCTTCGGCAGGGATCTCCTCGGCGACCCTCAAGAGAAAATTCGCCAGGGTGAGCAACTCGGGAACCGTGAGTTCGGAAAGCCTCATGCAGTGCGCAGCTCCGCGGGCAGCGCATCGCGGGCCTTGCCGACGAGCGCCGCGAAGCCGCCCGGATCGGTGATGGCCAGATCGGACAGCACCTTGCGGTCGATCACGATGCCCGCCTTGTTGAGGCCGTCGATAAAGCGGCCGTAGGTGAGCCCATGCTCGCGGACCGCGGCGTTGATGCGCTGGATCCAGAGCGAGCGGAAATTGCGCTTCTTCGTGCGCCGGTCGCGATAGGCGTATTGGCCGGCCTTCTCGACAGCCTGGCGGGCGATGCGGATGGTATTCTTGCGGCGGCCGTAAAAGCCTTTTGCCTGCTTCAGAACGGCCTTATGACGGGCGTGGGCGGTGACGCCGCGCTTCACACGTGACATTTTTTATCTCCAAGATTCTTGCGTTGCTATCCGGCTGGGATCAGTCGAGCCCGTAGGGCGCGGCCTTCTTGATGATTGCCGCATCGCCTGGCTGAAGGACAATGCTCCCCCGCGCATTGCGGATGAACTTCGGTGTCCGCTTAATCATGCCGTGACGCTTGCCGGCCTGGGCGGCCATGACCTTGCCCGTGCCGGTAATCTTGAAGCGCTTCTTCACGCTGCTCTTGGTCTTCATCTTGGGCATTTTGCTTCCTTTCGTGTCTGGTCTCGCTCGGCGGACGGCGAAGCGCCAACTTCAGAAGTTGCTGCCTGCCATCGCTTTCATGGGAGAAGCTTTGAAGCCGCCACGGCATGCCCTAATGCGCCGGGCGGCTCAGCGGAGGCACAATAAGCGGAAGCTTTGAAATGCGCAACCGTTTCGCTTTGCGCAGGTTTCATGCGTTACACGGGCGGGTGCAAGAGGATGGACAACGCGGCTCCAGCCGCTTTAGGTTCCAACCCGCCCAGAGCAGGAACGCAATCATGTCCAAGCCCGCACGACCCGATTTACGCGCAAGCCTATCCGCGCACACGCCGCTTTACACAGCATGGCTCAGCCTCGGCTCGCCGCTCGCCGTCGAGATAGTGGCGGATGCGGGCTGGCAGGCGGTCATGATCGATCAGCAGCACGGTGCCGGCGGGCATGCCGAGCTTGCCGCCTGCCTCACGGCGGCGAAGGCGGCGGGGGTTCCCGCCATGGTGCGGGTGGCGGAGCTGGATTCCGGGCTGATAGGCCGGGCGCTCGACGCGGGCGCGCAAGGCATCATGGTGCCGATGATCGCGGGGCCGGAAGAAGCGGCGCGGCTCGTGCGCGCGGTCAAATATCCGCCGCTGGGCGGCCGGAGTCTTGGGCCTTACCGTGCGAAATTCATGATCGAGGGCGACTACTTCGCCGCCGCCAACGCCTGGACCGTCGCCTGCGCCCAGATCGAGACGGCGGAGGGGGTGGCGAACATCGAGGCCATCTGCGCCACGGAAGGGCTGGACATGATCTGCCTCGGGCCGAACGACCTCGCCATATCGCTGAGCGACGGGCAGGACCGGAACATCAGGTCTGCCGCCGTGCTGGAGGCTATCGAGCGGGTGAGGACGGCAGCAGCCGGGCGCGGCATCGTCACGGGCATCTTCGCCAACGATCCGGAGTTCGCGCGGCAGATGTCCGCCGCTGGCTGGCAGGCCGTCTCCATCGGCACCGACGGCGGCTGGCTTGCCGCCATGGCGCGCCAAATGCTGCCCCGGTAATGCCTCACTAAGACCCAGTTATTAATGAATTCCTAGGCTTACGCTTTCCAAGCGTCTATCTTCGAGGTAGGGCTTGGACGGGGAGGGCCGGAGCGCGCGGTAATTCGGAGACGGGACACTAGCGCACGGAAGATTCCCGGAAATGTGCGGGCGCCGTTCCGGGACGGAAGAGGTTGGGCTTGTACGAGGGAGTATTTCGATGGGGTATGTCGTCGACGTTTTGATGTATATGGGCTTGTTCGCGATCATCAAGACGATACAGATGATCGCGAGTTTCACTTACACGACCTACAAGTCGCTGACGATCCACAATAGCTGGGCGCATGCTTTCTTCCCGCCGCTGAGGGATCGGCTGCGCTATGGGCTCAAGGGCGACATGTTCTATTTCGCGGCCGGTATTTTCATCGCGCTGTCCGCCGATAAAATCCGGGCATTGATCGCAGGGTAAAGGGGTGGCCGGGTTGTCCATGGCGGCGGGAAGCTCTTCCACCATTGCCGGCATCGCTCAAGAACGCGGGATTGTGGCCGGCCGCCAGCCACGAATTTAGAGCGCGGCTCGACCGTCACTGCCAGGCTCAGCCTGCCGATCCAGTAACTTTGCCAGCAATGACGGCCACCCCGCTATTGGATGAAAAGCCCACGGACTGGCAGCCCCGGTTCGCTCAAAGCGGCCGTTTCGCTCCCGTGGGTCTTCATCGGCTGCGTGTTGTACAGCCTGCGCAGAATGTGCCCGTATTAGGTACTCACTTTCAACAGACTGAAAGTTGCGGCGGTTTCCGCTCCCCAACCGCCGCCGTGGCAGCGCGCGCCGGGGGCGAGTCCTGCACAAAACGTTTACAATGACTTACGGGATTGGAAAGCGCTTGCGGCTGAAGCACTCGATCTCGAACGGACCTCTTCCGCAATCGAAAAAGCTTCAAATTTTTTTTCACAAACTGGGGATTTGTGACGCCTGGGCGTGAAGCGTTGGCGTGTAAGCGTGTTGCGGGCGCGTTTTTCAGGTGGGGCGTGCGACCGCCGGACCGCGCGCCCAGGCCCTGGCTGCAAGCGCTTGCCGCCCGCGATCCCGCCGATATGGTTTGGCGGACGGACTTGGTTGTCTGCGGCTGAAAGCTTGCCATGGCGGATGCCGGGCGGAGAGATGCAGCGGGCGAAGGCAGGTGCTGCGCCGTGGTGGAAGTTCCGGCGGAGCTAAACTAATTTTTCACGAGGTCGCAAGAGGGCTTTTCGAAGTTGACAGGAATCCAACGGAAGACGAACTGCCGCCTGAAAAAGCGCCATTTCCCTCTCACATTTTCCGATTTGAATTCCAAGAGCCCGCCATCTTTCCATTTGCTCCATTCTTTAGAAAAACCAGACTGCTTGCGGACAGCCTTGGCCTGGAGACTAAACATACCCGCCCAACGAATGCCGTTCAGCTTATCGGCCTCGGTTAAGGGACGCGGTGTCACCTCAAAAGAAACGTCCCTATACTCATGGAGCGCCGCATACTTATCGCCTTTGTAGAGATAGCTCTCACCGCACTTGGTAAGTAGCTGTTCCCACTGCGTATTAGCTTGCGAATTTGCTTCCGCGAGTTCTTCTTTATCCTGTGCGGAGGCTGCGCCAATCGTCAGAACGCCGCAAAACGCCACCCATGCAACAACCGGAATCATCCGCCGCATGACAGACCCCTCATACTGTTCTTCCGTTGGAATGCTGCCTAGCACGTAAGTGGTTTGTCCGGCAACCGCCGCGCCTGCCTTAGGCACAGCCCATCCTGTTCCGGTGGCCGGATGCACGGCTGCGAGGTCCGGATAATGCGCGGTGGCCGTGGGCCAAAAGGAGAAACTCCAGCGCCCCGGAATTGCTGGGTGGAGCACAAGACGGCCGACGCCCTGCCAAACGCGACTGCGCGGATCGCATTATGCGCCGATTTCGTCACGCCAATTGGGGCGCCATGAAAAGCGCCGCAAAACATCCGCCTGCCGTCAGGCGGCGCCGGATGCCGCTTCATCGTCGAAATAGGCTGCCGGATCGAGAAGCGTTGGCGCGCTGAACCGCGACCGCAGCTTCGACAGCACATCGCCGCCGTCGGCCTTGGCCGTCAACGATGCGCCAAGTACATCGAAGACAAAGGCGAGCCCTTCTTCGACCAGCGGCGTGAACTCCTCGAAAGCCACCTCCTTGCAGGTCCAAGCCAGCACGTCGTTCATCAGACTGAAATGCGCGGGTACTATGCCGGATTTCGCATGGCTGCGCCCCAATGCGGCGACCTCCGGGATCAGCATCTGCCCGGTCGCGGCACCCGCCGGCCAGAGGTGGCTCGACCGCGTCGTTTTCACGACGCCTTGAATCTTGGCAAAGAAGAGTGGCAGATGCTCCCTGACGCGGCCCTTGAAATAGCCCGCCATTGCGGGCTCGACCTCAAACAGCCTTCGATAGCTCAAAGCGAAAATGATGGGTAGCTTCGGCTCCATCGCCGCAAAAAAGTTCCTGAGTGCCGTGAGCCTGTCCTGGACCCTGGAAGAGGTTCGAGCGGGGATGTTCGCGGTAGCTTCTGACTGTGGCACCAAACAAATCCCCCATTTATTGAAGCCGGACCGGCAGCCGCGTGAGCAGATTGCCCATCGTACGTTTTAGGCCCCCAAAACCAGACGAACTGGACTTACAAGGCGCTATCTGAATCTCGGGGGCAGGCCGCATGGGCCGTTCGCGTCCACCGATCTTGCCGTGCCGTTGCCTGCACGGGCTGAAGACGGCTTCAGTCTACGCCGGTTCATCCAAAAAGGTCAAACATTTATGCACAATAGGATATAATTGCGGACAACCTGACGTTTTTTGTGACATTTTTCGGCCTGATTTGAGAAAAAATGTATAAAGTCTAAATCGCCACCGCGAGGCGGCGAAAGGTCCATTGCTGCCTGCCCTGACGGCCCGTGACCGCCGCGTACCGGAGCCCGGACAAGGCACGGCCTTCAGCCCGGCGGCCGTTCTTAATGGAGGAAGTCAAGTGAATTGGGACGATGCTGTTAAGACGCATACGGCATGGAAGATGAAGCTGCTGTCCTACATCCTCGATCCCAGCAAAAAGCTCGACCCTGCCGCCGTCGGCGCCGACAATTGTTGCTCTCTTGGGAAATGGCTCCATAGCGAGGGCAAGCAGAAGCTGGCCGCCATGCCTGAGTTCGAGACCCTGATCGCTGAGCATGCGCGCTTCCACCGGGCCGTCGGCAGCGTCGTCGAACAGGTCAATGCCGGCAAAATCGTGCCTAACCAGGCGGTTCTCGGCTGGGAAAGCGAGTATGCCGCTTCCTCGCGAAGCATCGTTACGACGATCATGAGCCTGAAGCGAAAGGTGACCAGCCTCTGATACCAGCCGTCAAGAATATTGGCTGCTTTTTATCATTCCCGTTTTCGTGCATAGGCGCTGGAATACTGGCAACGCATTTTGATAACATCGCCGTCTTGGCGGTTCGCTGAGGTGGCGCCGCGGTTGGTCTTTGCTGCGCAACAAAGCATGGAGCGTTGGCTGAGGGATGTTGGTTTGCAACAGGATGGCGCCGCAATCATGATGGCGGCGGGGCTGGCGCAGCCCTATTCCGGGGGGGGAGGAGCCGGATTGGTGCGGCGTGGTAGTCTGGAAATCCGGACGCGCTTAGTTGGCGCTAACCATGCTTTTCCCATTTTTCCGGCCTTTTTGTACAATCGCCGCTTTCCTCTTTACGGCGCCAATTATGCCCTCGACTCCTTCAAGAAAGCTTAATGTGCGGATAAGGCATTGATGCCACAGGTGTAATATAAGTGGTAGCGTTACACGCTTCCATGGAGAATGCACCATCCTATGGTTAATATTAAATCCGCGCGTATATTTAACGGATGTTTTGAATCGCGAAAATCGGTCCGAAGCGCGGAAAATTTCGCGAAAATGCGGTGGAAAAACATATGCGCGGCCGGCGTTTACCATGGCTAAATTAACTATGATATGCCGCTATGAAGTTTTACGGTAAATTAAGAGAAGGGGCGCGTTCTCCGGCGCGGTGCATGGTGCCTTGACTGGCAGAGGTGGGGAAGCGCCGCTGGCGTTGAAGGAACGCGGCAAGAAAGGGCGGCGGATATGCGCAGGAAACCGTATGAAAACCGTTATGCCGGCAGCGTGCCCGAGCCCCGCGAGCCCCTGCTGCAAGCCGTTCTGCAATTCGTGCGCACGGCCCGGAGCTGCGACGGCGTGCTTCGCATCGCGCTCGTGGGCTCGCTCGCAACGCCCAAGCCGTTGCCGAAAGATGCCGATGTGCTCGTCACCATCGAGGATGGCCTGGACCTCGGCCCGCTTGCCACGGCGGGACGGCGCCTGATGGGAACGGCGCAGACGATGAACCTCGGCGCGGACATCTTTCTCGCCGATGCGCGGGGCGATTACATCGGCCGCATCTGCGGCTACCGCGAATGCCATCCGCGCGCGCTTTGCAAGGCCCGGCTTTGCGGCGTGCGGCAGCACCTCAACGACGACCTGCATGTGGTCACGCTGTCCCGCGAGCTGATCGAGACGCCGCCGGTGGAGCTGTGGCCGGAAATCCGCCGCCGCGTGGAGGTGCCCGCCGATGTGGAGGCGCTGCTGCTGACGCCATTGGGTGATGGGGGGTAGCGGGGCGAGCGCCGCTTTGCTCCGTATCAATCATATTAGTTTCATATTTTAGGCGCCCAATTAAAGTATTTTTTGTTGGCCGCGAGCAAGAGGCGCGCGCACTCTATTTGAAGTACAAGGGCGAGCGTTTCCCCGAAGACGGTCGCCTTTGGGACGAAGTGATTTTGAAAGATTTCGGCGAGCTGCAGAAAGCCGGGCTCAAGCATCCGCTGATGGATGAAGTTCGCGCCGCGTTTTCCTTTGCACAAACGAACAAATAGAATAGGCCCTATTGCCGAGCTGCGGCCGTCGCGCGACCGTGCCTAACCCGCTGCCTCCGCGATGCGCCACCCTTCCTGCGCCAGCGCGACGGCCGCCTCGCCCGCAAGGTCCGCGTTCCTATTCGCGGCATTGCCCTGCAGCGAGCGCGCATACACCCCTTGCGCGATAGACGCATAGCGGAAGAACGACAGCGCGATGAAGAATGTCAGGTCTGGCGCGCCCTCCCGCCCCGCGCGGTGGCAATAGGCCGCCACCAGCTCCTCCTCCGTGGGGATGCCGAGGGCTGGCAGGTCGAGGCCGCGAAGCCCGCTGAGCAGGCTCATCCGCGCGGGGATGCGGTAGTACATGCAGACATAGCCCAGATCCGCGAGCGGGTGCCCGAGCGTCGAAAGCTCCCAGTCGAGCACGGCGATGATGTGCGGCTCGTCCACCTCGAACATGATGTTGCCGAGGCGGTAGTCGCCATGCGCGACGGCCGCCTCGTCTGCCGCCGGCACGCTCGCCTTGAGCCAGGCGATGAGCCGGTCCATGCTCTCGATCCCGGTGGTTTTCGAGGCCTCGTATTGCCCGGCCCAGCGCTTGAGCTGGCGCGCGGCGT